>DAIQPV010000009.1:0-22608 GCA_036787145.1 Rhodospirillales bacterium | reverse complement strand
CCGGTCGACGTCGCCGTCTGCGCCGCCGCCGTGGGCGACTGGCGGGCCGCGTCCGCCGCGCCGGAGAAGATCAAGAAAACCACGGCCGGACCGCCGACGCTGTCTCTCGCGGAGAATCCCGACATCCTCGCGACGCTTGCGGGGCCGGGCGGTCGGCGGCCGCGACTGGTGGTGGGGTTCGCGGCGGAGACGACCAGTGTCGTCGAGCACGCCCGCGCCAAGCGCGAGCGCAAAGGATGCGACTGGATCGTGGCGAACGACGTGTCGCCCGGCACCGGCACCTTCGGCGGTGCGCGCAATACCGTCCACCTCATCTCCGGCGACGCTGTCGAGCCCTGGCCCGAAATGAGCAAGGAGGACGTGGCCGAGCGGCTGGTCCAGCGGATCGCCGCCGCCCTCCAGGACGAATCGATGGAGCCGTGCGATGACAGCCGTTGACCTGCCGGTGCACCGCCTGGAGCACGCGCGCGACCTTCCCCTGCCCGGCTACGCGAGTGCGAACGCCGCCGGCCTCGACCTGCTGGCCGCGGTGAGCGAGCCGGTTGTTCTGGAACCGGGCGCACGCGCGGTGCTGCCCACAGGTATTGCCATCGCGCTGCCGCAAGGCTTCGAAGCACAGGTTCGCCCTCGCTCGGGCCTGGCGGCGCGCCACGGCGTCACCGTGCTCAACAGCCCGGGCACCATTGACGCGGACTATCGGGGAGAGATCGCCGTTGTCCTGATCAACCTGGGCGATGCCCCGTTCCGCGTCGAGCGCGGCATGAGAATCGCCCAGCTTGTCGTTGCACCGGTGGCGGCTGTGCGCTGGCAGGAGATGGCCGGACTTTCGGGAACGGCACGCGCCGAGGGGGGGTTCGGTTCCACCGGTACGGGCCTGGCGGCGGATTGAGGACCAGGAGAGATGCTGAAGTTGTCGCGTAAAACCCTGTTCGCCATCGAGGCGGTGCTGGACATCGCCTATCACGCCGGGGCGGAGCCGGTGCAGAGCCGTGAAATCACCCGGCGGCAAGGCATACCGCGGCGCTACCTGGAGCAGGCGCTGCAGAACCTCGTTCGCAGCGGCGTGCTCATCGGGGTGCGCGGGCCACGTGGCGGCTACCGCCTGGCCCGTGAGCGTCGGCGCATTACCGTTGGCGAAATCATCCGCGTCGTGCGCAGCGCCGAGAACGGCGACGATCTGTTGCAGGAGGAGTCGGGCTCGCCGCTCGGCCGCAAGGTCGTCCGGCCGTTATGGACGGAGCTGCAGGGCGAGTTGCTCTTGCGTCTGGACGACGTCACGATGGACGATCTGTGTAACCGTGCGGACGTCGCCGGCATCGTCAGCGAGGGACGGGATCGACTCGACTTCTCCATATAAGGAGGACGGCTGCTCGATCGCAGCCGATGTTTGCAAAGCTGGGGCAAGGCATCTTATTTCTCTATCGGATCAGTAGACAACGGGTGGGCGATGCGATGAACCAACAATCTTCTGCAGACGTGGCGACGCGCGGCGGCGGCCGCATTTACGACAGCATTCTGGAAACCATCGGCAATACGCCGCTGGTCCGGCTTCGTAAGCTTGCGGCCGGAACCGGTTGCGGCGCGGAGCTGCTCGGCAAGTGCGAGTTCTTCAACCCGCTGGCTTCGGTCAAGGACAGGATCGGGCTGGCAATGGTAGCGGCCGCCGAAAGAGAAGAGCGGATCGCGTCCGGGACCACCCTGGTGGAACCGACCTCGGGAAACACCGGCATCGCGCTGGCTTTTGTCTGCGCCGCGCGCGGCTATCGGCTGATCCTGACGATGCCGGAGAGCATGTCGGTCGAGCGGCGCAAGATGCTGGCGCTGCTCGGCGCCGAGATCGTGCTGACGCCTGCCGCCCGCGGCATGACGGGGGCGGTCGCGCGCGCGGAGGAGCTGGTCGCCGAAACGCCGGGCGCGCTCATGCTGCAGCAGTTTTCCAACCCGGCGAACCCCGAGATTCACCGCAAGACGACGGCCGAAGAGATCTGGCGGGACACCGGCGGACAGGTCGATGCCATCGTCAGCGGTGTCGGCACCGGCGGGACGATCACCGGTTGCGCCGAAGTTCTGAAGCCGCGGCGGCCCGGCCTGCGGATGATCGCGGTGGAACCCGAGGACAGCCCGGTTCTCTCCGGCGGCGTCCCGGGACCCCACAAGATCCAGGGGATCGGCGCCGGCTTCGTTCCCGCGGTGCTCAAGGTCGATATCATTGACGAGGTGATCAAGATCGGCAACGCCACGGCGTTCGAAACGGCGCGGCTGGCGGCGAAGATCGAGGGCCTGCCGGTCGGCATCTCCTCGGGCGCGGCGCTGGCGGCAGCGATCGAGGTCGGCAAGCGGTCGGAGATGGCCGGCAAGTCCATCGTCGTCATCCTGCCGTCGTTCGCCGAACGCTACCTGTCAACGGCGCTGTTCGAGGGCCTCGGCGAATAGCCATGCCGCCAAGGAGCTCCGCCGTGCCGACGCCATGAACCCTGCGCCGATGGATTTCACCCCCGCGCAGATCAGCCGGTACGCCCGGCACATCCTGCTCGACGAAATCGGCGGCGCCGGTCAGGCAAAGCTGCTGAGCGCCCGCGTCCTCGTCGTCGGCGCGGGCGGGCTGGGCTCGCCGGTGCTCCTCTACCTGGCGGCGGCCGGAGTCGGCACCGTTGGTATCATCGATGACGACGTCGTCGATCTGTCCAACCTGCAGCGGCAGATTGCCCACACCACCGACCGGATTGGTGTGCCGAAGGTGGACAGCGCGCGCGCAGCACTCGCCGCGATCAACCCGGAGGTCCGGGTGATCCCGCACGCAGAGCGGCTGCGTCCCGACAACGCCCTTGCCCTCATCAGCGGCTACGACGTGGTCGCCGACGGCAGTGACAACTTCCCGACCCGGTTCCTGGTCAACGACGCCTGCTTTTTCGCGGGCAAGCCGCTGGTCTCGGCGGCAATCCTGCGTTTTGACGGCCAGTTGGCGACGTTCAAGGCAGGCGTGCCGGTGCCGGCGGGGGTGGAGCGGCCGCCCTGCTATCGCTGCCTCTACCGGGAGCCGCCGCCGGAAGGCGACATTCCCACCTGCGCGCAGGCGGGCGTGCTTGGGGCCTTCTGCGGCGCGCTGGGGGGGTTGCAGGCCACCGAGGTGATCAAGGAATTGCTCGGCATCGGCGAGAGTCTGGCCGGCTGGCTGCTGGTGGTGGATGCGCTTGCCGGCGCCTGGCGCCGCATCCGGGTGCACCGCGATCCGGAATGCCCGCTGTGCGGAGACCATCGGCGTATTCACGACCTGACCGATGCGGCAGGCACGACGAGCCTGGCTGATGACGTCGTCTGCCGGGCCTGACCCCGTCTTGCCGCCGGACAAGCTGTCGCTGCTGGTTCTTTCCGGCGACTTCGAGCGCGTGCACTACGCGCTGGTGATGGCCAGCGCCGCCGCCGCCATCGGCACACCCGTAACCCTGTTCTTCACCAATCAGGCGCTCTTCTCTCTTGCCGGCGAGGGACCCCATGGCCCCGGCTGGCGGAGCCTGCCCGGTGCTGGCGGACGGGCGGGCGAAGCGATCGACGACGAATACCGCGCGCGCGGCGTCGCCGGCTTCGAGGAGTTGCTCTGCGCCTGCGCCGAGCTCGGCGTGCGCTTCATTGTGTGCGAGATGGGCCTGCGGGCGATCGGGCTGGACGCCGCGGCCCTGCGCAGCGATGTGCCGATCGAGGTTGCGGGTGTCGTCACCTTCATCGCCGATGCTTCGGCGACGGGAACGATGATCACACTATAGGTCGTTCCTCGGCGGGATGTCGGAAGAGAGCACGGACAGTCCGACGGTCAACGGCGCTCGCGCGCGGTTTTCGGGCACTCGACGACTTGCTCCATCCCCTTTTCGCCATCAGAACTCTTGCCGCCGGTCAGGCGCGACATGAGGTCGTCATAAGACCGAAGCCGCGGCTGCTCGGCAAGAATCTGGCGCATCTCTTCCATCATGCGCGCGGTGCCACCGAACTCCGTTAACTCAGCTTCCATCACGCCCTCGACCCGCTTGGTTTTCTTTGTCACGCAAGCCCTCCGCAAATGTGCGCCGGGCAAGGCAAACGGTCAAGGCCAGCGGAGGACTCAGGGAAGATCGGGCCAATCATCAATCGCATCCTGTTGCAGCCGAACACCTCGAGCAGCGCTCAATCTGAACCGCACCGTCTGCCTGCCGTCGTCGCGCATATCGAGGGAAACCTGCTTCTCGTTGCTCATGGTGAGTGAAACGAGAAGGGCATGGTGGTCAGGCGGCAAATCCAACTCCTTTGCCACGTTGCCGGGCTCCTTCCATAACGCAACCGTTTGCCGTTGGTTCTCTCCCGGCATCCACGAGCGGCGAATCATACCCAAACAGGTTAATGTGAGCACGGAAGACCCCGGGTCATCCGCGAGAACGCTGGCGTACCGGCCCGGCCACCGGCGCTCCCATTGCTGGCCGTCCATCAGCAGCGCGATCACGAGGTTGGGGCCAACGGCATTGATGACCGGCAAGACGGGATCGAAGCGGGCCAGATCCTCGCAGATGAGAACCGCAAGACTAGCCCCACGTCGTATGACGCTGAACGTGCAGCGGCGCGGCCAGAGGTCCGTCTGTTCCCACCACATGATGCCGGAATCATGCTCGTTGCCCGGGTCGAGAACATGGCCCAGGTGATACCTCCTAATCTGCTGTTTCTCCAGACGCCAGCGGTGATGTTTGCCCTGGCGCCAGCGACGCAACATGCCACCATTATCCAGTCGGGCGGTAAACGCGGCGTTTCGATGCGTCGATTTTGCATCCGCATCCAGATTGGTCGCAGCCACGGTACCACAGACGAAGAGCTCGATCGGAAGATGCGAACGGGCGACTGCCTCGGCGATGGTTTCGCAGTCGGCATCTGAAAGCGCGGATTCGGGAAAGACGATCCCGTGCACTTCCGAAACCTCTGTTCTGGCGGCGGCGACGAGAAGGCGGATGAAGTTCGTGATCCTTTGCGTATCGATTGCGCCATCCTTTCGCGGCAACCACCCGGGGCTTACCCGAAAGTAGCGGTCCGATCCTTCCGAATGGACTTCCGCTTGTGGCACTTGCGAAAAATCCTTGCCGTGGACGACATATGGGAAGGGGACCAGAAGGAGATTCAACGGCTTGATGCTTTGATCGAGATTGGAATAGAGCCAGTCCGCTTCGACCACCCCTCGCGGCGGCAGCAAGGCAAGGTGGTGCGATAGGGATCGCAGCGTACAGCCGATTTCCGGAGTATTTGTTTTCGGCTGCACACAAGCGACGTCCGGAGGGACCATGTGACAAAGGCTGAACGGGAGGTGCTTGAGGACGCGCGGCGCCTCGGGCTCCACCTCCGCCTTTAGCATTTGCTCAAAAGAGATATAGGCAACCGGGGTCATGTTCCCCTCTTCCGGTCCGAAGCCCGCTCCGGCGGAAGCTTCGTCGGCGACTGCCATCATCTTAAGCAACGCTTTCGGCCAGCGCGTGTCCTTTGGGTCGAAGGAGCCAATCTCCTGATCGCCGAAGTTCAGCAACGTGCGCCATAAACGCTTCAGTTCCCGCGGCGGATTGAACGGCGAAGCTGCCCATCGTCGTCCGAGGCGTTGGACTTCGCGGACGTAGGCGGCGTCAAAGGCATACATGCCATCCTGCCAGCCATTTGTGAAACACGGATGTGCATAAACTCCGTTCGCTTCCACGAGGGTGGCAGCCACGGCAAACAGGTCGGGAGGCCAGAATGGGCATGGGCGGACAGATTGGCCACCGCCGAAGACGCTCCCGGCCGGCAACATTCGGCTGATGACGTCGATGATTTTCGCCATTGTATCCCCCGCCCGGCCTCGCGGCATTATTGTACGTTGCTGGCGAATTGGGCACAACGACCCGAGCCAATGGTTGCAGCCATAAGCGGCAGAGGCGACAGAAAAAAGGGCGGCGGACCCCGGAGAAGGCCCGCCGCCCCAGTCTCACGAGGGAGAGAGAGGAACGCACCAAGGGCGTTCGCTGGACTGACTCTTACAGGAGCACTCGCCTATATGCAAGTTTTTTTTCCTATGATTGACAGGAGGGCCGGTGCCGCCGGCTGACGCGGCCCAGGCCGCCTGTCCGTTCTGCGATGCCGGGGTGGTGGCCGCCGCGTTCGCCGCGGATGGCGGCTACCTGGCGCTCTACGACATCTCTCCGGTGCTGCCGGGGCATTCGCTGATCCTGCCCCGCCGCCACGTCCGCGGGCTGCTCGACCTTGGCGACGAGGAAGCAGCGGCGATGATGGGGTTTGCGCGCAAGGTCACCCGCGTTCTGATCCGCGCCTTCAAGGCCGACGGCTTCGACTGGGCAATCCAGGACGGCACTGCCGCCGGCCAGACGGTCCCGCACCTGCACCTGCACGTGATCCCCCGCCACGATGGCGACCTGCCCGATCCGGGCGACTGGTACCCGGCGCTGATCAAGAGCGAGGCTGGCCCGATCGACAGCCGCATCCGCCCCCGCCTGAGCCCCAACGAGCACGCCAGCATCACAGAAAAGCTGCGCTCGTTCGCCGAGGCGGAGGTGTCGGGATAAGAAGAAATGAATGCGGCGCGGATCGCGCGCCGCGGCACTCCCCTCGGAACACGCCCACAAGCCCGAGAACCGCTCTTACAACGGCGCCTCAGGCGAAGCGCACCAACCGGACGTAAGTCAATGGCCGCCGGGCTTCATGAACTCGGCGAAGAAATCGTTGCCCTTGTCGTCGACGACGATGAAGGCCGAGAAGTCTTCGACCTCGATGCGCCAGATCGCTTCCATGCCGAGCTCGGGATATTCGATGCATTCCACCTTGCGGATGCAGTCCTGCGCGAGCCGCGCCGCCGGGCCGCCGATCGAGCCCAGGTAGAAGCCGCCGTGCTTCTTGCAGGCCGCCGTCACCGCCGGTGAGCGGTTGCCCTTGGCGAGCATCACCATGCTGCCGCCGGCCGCCTGGAATTCGTCCACGTAGGCATCCATGCGTCCCGCCGTGGTCGGCCCGAACGACCCCGAGGCGTAGCCGTCCGGCGTCTTCGCCGGGCCGGCGTAGTAGACGGCGAGGTCCTTGAAGTACTGCGGCAGCCCCTGGCCGGAATCGAGGCGCTCCTTGAGCTTGGCGTGAGCGATATCGCGGGCGACGATCAGCGGCCCGGTCAGCGAGACGCGGGTCTTGATCGGGTACTGCGACAGGGTGGCGCGGACCTCGGCCATCGGACGGTTGAGGTCGATCTTCACCACATCGCCGGAAAGGCTGGCGCTGCTGACATCCGGCAGGTATTGGCCCGGGTTGTGCTCGAGCTGCTCCAGGAAGACGCCGTCCCTGGTGATCTTCCCCAGGATCTGGCGGTCGGCCGAGCAGGAGACGCCGATGCCGACCGGGCAGGACGCGCCGTGGCGCGGCAGGCGGATGACGCGGACGTCGTGGCAGAAGTACTTGCCGCCGAACTGCGCGCCGATGCCCATGCACTGGGTCATCTTCAGCACTTCCGCTTCCGTCTCCAGGTCGCGGAAGGCCTGGCCGAACTCGTTGCCGGAGGTGGGCAGCGCATCGAGGTAGCGGGCCGAGGCCAGCTTCACCGTTTTCAGCGTCATCTCCGCCGAAGTCCCGCCGATGACGATGGCGAGGTGATAGGGCGGGCAGGCCGCCGTGCCCAGCGTGCGGATCTTCTCGTCCAGGAATTCGGCAAGCCGCTTCGGATTCAGCAGCGCCTTCGTCTCCTGGTAAAGGTAGCTCTTGTTGGCCGAGCCTCCCCCCTTCGCCATGAACATGAACTTGTAGGCGTTGCCCTTGGTGGCATAGAGGTCGATCTGTGCCGGCAGGTTGGTCCCGGTGTTGACCTCCTTGTACATGTCGATCGGCGCGGTCTGGCTGTAGCGCAGGTTGGTCTCACTGTAGGCCTTGAGGATGCCCTGGCTCAGGGCTGCCTCGTCGTCGCCGCTAGTCCAGACGTTCTCGCCCTTCTTGCCCATGATGATGGCCGTGCCGGTGTCCTGGCACATCGGCAGGATGCCGGCCGAAGCGATGTTGGCGTTCTTGAGCAGGTCGAGCGCCACGAAGCGGTCGTTCGCCGAGGCTTCCGGATCGTCGATGATCTTGCGCAGCTGCGCCAGGTGACCGGGACGCAGCAGGTGCTGGCAGTCGCGCATCGCCTGGTCGGCCAGCAGCGTCAGCGCCGCGCCGTCCACCTCGAGAATCTCGCGCCCGTCCACGTCGCGCGCCGTCACATGTTCGGTGGTCAGCAAGCGGTAGGGGGTCGTGTCGGAGCCCAGCGGGAAAATCTCGTGGTGGACGTAGTTGCTGGTCATCGCCGCGTCTCCTTCCCTGCCCGGATTTGGGACTTTATGTGCTACTTTTTGCGAAACGTGTCGAGCGCGATCACCTCGCCACGGTCTCCACTTTCGGCAGCCCCGGTCGCTTCCTGATCCGTGTCCCCACCCGCGGCGGCAGGGCCATCGCCGGCGAGTTCCGGAGACAGCGTTTTCAGCTGCAGGCCGAAGTTCACCGAAGGATCGCCGAAGGCGCCAATCGCCGCGAACGGAATGACGATCTGCGACGGCCGGCCGCGGAACTTGAGGGTCACCGCGAAATGATCCTCTTCCACGATCAGGTCCCAGAACTGGTGCTGCAGGACGATGGTCATCTCCTCTGGATACCGCGCCTGCAGGTCGCGGGGGAGCTCGACGCCGTCGGCGCCCGTCGAAAACGTCAGGTAGAAGTGGTGGCCCCCCGTCAATCCATGTTCGGCAGTGTGCTGCAGGGCCCGGCGGATCACGCTGCGCAGCGCATCCTCCAGCCAGGCATCATAGGGAAATTCGGAATGTGTCATGATGGGCATCGACCGTAGTTACAATGGAGCTGGGTGAGAAGCGGTCGAGTGAGGGGCTTCTGTTGCCAGGTGCCCCCCGAACCCCGCTCATGCCTTATGCGGCGAGAGCATATGCCTCATTGTCGTTGGCATATACAGATCGGCCCGATAACGGCGGAACCATGCCGGGCGAAAACCACACCTTTACCACGCACGTCGATCCTGGTTCGCCCCCGAAGCGGCGGCCGCCTGCTGGAACGGCCAAGCCGGGAAACTGGTGGAGGCGCCGGGTACTGCCCCCGGGTCCGCAACGTTTATTCCATGCGGCGTTTATCGCCATAGTCGATCACTCGACGAAGCAAATATAGTCCTGGTTAACCCTTCCGCGCAAGGCAAGGTCGTTTGCCTTGCCGGCGGAAACCGCTAGATTGCGACGACCGTGTTCTGCAAGCCGTCGCCCATGCCCCTCACCCCCGAGCAGCAGGCCGAGATCGACGCGCAGCGTGCGATGGCGGCGCAAACGCGGCGCGCCTGCGTGCCGGCGCTGGAAGAGATCCTCTACACAGCGCTGCCGGTGCTCGACCACGGGTTCGTCCGCGTCATCGACTACATGGGCGACGATGCGGCCGTGGTTCAGGCGGCGCGCGTCTCCTACGGTCGCGGCACGCGCCGCGTGCAGGACGACGCCGGCCTGATCGACTACCTGATGCGCCACCGGCACTCGACGCCGTTCGAGATGTGCGAAATCAAGTATCACGTGAAGCTGCCGATCTTCGTTGCCCGGCAATGGATCCGGCACCGCACCGCGAACGTGAACGAGTATTCCGCCCGCTATTCAGTGCTGGACCGGGAGTACTACCTCCCCGCTCCCCAACACCTGGCGGCGCAATCATCGAGCAACCGGCAGGGCCGCGGCGATATCCTCTCGACAACGCACGCCGAGCAGGTGCTGCGGCTGCTGCGCGAGGACGCCGAGCGCTGCCATGCTCATTACGAGGAAATGCTGGATCCCGACGGCATCGGCCTCGCGCGCGAGCTTGCCCGCATCGACCTGACGCTGGCCACCTACACGCAATGGTATTGGAAGATCGACCTGCACAATCTCTTCCACTTCCTGTCGCTGCGGGCGGACGCGCACGCCCAGTTCGAGATTCGCGCCTACGCCGAGGTCATGCTGGACACGGTGCGGCGCTGGCTGCCGCTGGCGTATGCCGCCTTCGTCAAGAACCGGCTGGGCGCGGTGACACTGTCGGCACCGGCCCTGGCGGCGGTCCGGCGGATGCTCGACGGCGAAGCAGTCGAGCAGAAGGACAGCGGCCTGAGCTCGCGCGAGTGGCGGGAGCTGATGGCGGCACTCGGCCGGCCCTGACGCGGCCTGCAGCGGGGGATCCGCTCAGGCAGCGCGCACGCGCAGGACGAATTCTTCGACTTCCCCCTCCAAGTCGCGCGATCCCTCCTGCAAGGATGCCGCCGCCGCGTCCACCTGAGCCGCCGCTCGTCTCGTCGCCCGCGCCGCTACGCTCACCTCGCCGATGTTGGCGGTGACGCAGCCGGTCCCGCTGGCTGCGTCACCGGCGCTGCGGACAATCTCCCGAGTGGCGGCGCTCTGCTCCTCCACCGCGGCGGCAATGGCCGTTGATGTCTGCCGCATGTCGCCGACGGTCTCGGCAATCCGGCGGATCGCGCTGACGGTCCGGTCGGTCGCCCTCTGTACCGCGGTAATCTGGCCGGCGATCTCGTCGGTGGCCCGTGCCGTGCGATTCGCCAGGGTTTTGACCTCCGCGGCAACGACGGCAAAACCCTTGCCTGCCTCGCCGGCCCTTGCGGCCTCGATGGTGGCGTTCAGTGCCAGCAGATTGGTTTGCTCGGCGACGTCGCGAATCAGTCGCACCACCTCGCCGATCCGCTCAGCGTTGGCAGTCAGTTCGGAAACCGTGCCAGAGGTGACGTCCGCTTCGCTTGCAGCCGCATCGGCGACGCGCGACGCATGATCCACCTGCCGGCCGATCTCGGCGATCGAGGCGGAGAGTTGCTCGGCGGCTGCGGCCACGGTCTGCACATGCGCGGACGCCTGTTGCGCCGCGTCCGTGACAGCGGAAGACCGGTGCGTGGTCTGGTCCACCTGCGCGTTCAGTGTCTGCGCCAGCGTCTGCATGGCCATGGACCGCTTGGCGAAGTCGCCTGCCCGCCTGCCGACGCTTGCCCGGAAGGTTTCCGCCAATTCTTCCAGAAGTCGCCGCTCGTCGGCGGCGGCCCGCGCCTCGCCCTCGCGGCGCTCGGCGGCCAGCCGGCGCCGTTCGATGGCGTTCTCCCGGAAAACGTCGACGGCTGCAGCCATCCGGCCAATTTCATCGAGCCGGCCCAGACCCGGCACGCCGATGTCCGTTTCGTCGCCGGCAAGCCGCTGCATCACGTCGGTCATCTGGCCGAGTGGCCTGAGCAATCGACTGATGACGAGCCAGAGGCCCCCCGCACTGACGACGATGATCAAAGACGCGAGCACGGCGACGTTGCGCGCCACGTCGTCTGCAATCCTCAAGGCATCGGAGATCTTCAGCCCGACAAAGAGACTGCCGACGACCTCGCCGCTGGCCGTCGTTATGGGGTCGTAGGCGCCGAGATAATGCTCACCACCCAGATCGACCTGACCGCGATAGCTCTTCCCGTCGCGAAAGACCGCATCGTACGCAGGCCCGGTCGCGAATGTGGCGCCCACCAGCCGGCTGCTGTCGGGGCCGCGCAGCGTCGTGGCGATGCTTTGGTCTCGAAGGAAAACCGTGGCGTCGCCGCCGCTGATCTGGGCGACTTTGTCGACGATGCCGCTGTTCTCGTCGAGCGGCCGCAACCCTGCATACAGCCGGCCATCGTGAACGCGAAAACCGAATTGATGATCATCCAATCCGTTGAGCAAGGTCCAGGCAAAAGCCATGTCCCGCTGTAAGTCGGTCTCCGCCTGCTTGACCAGTTCCCGGTGGATGATCGTCACCGTGATCGAAGCCAGGCCGCACGCCAGCAACACGAGAATGACCACGCTGGCCGATAGCAGCTTGGACACGAGGGACAACCGCCGGATCAGCCGGAACATTGCAAGTCTTCTCCGGGCAACAAGAGCGACGCGACCGAAGCACGTTCTTCGCGATGTTCCGCAAGCTTAAAGACGGCGTCCTAACAAATGGTTAAAGAGCCGGCCGATTGCCCGACTGCGCGACCCGGCCAGGCCGGTCGCCTGCCGCTACGAGACGACGATGCGCGGCGCTGCCGCGGTTCGGCTGGCGGTGCTGCGCTGGATGCCGGCTAGAAGCGCTTCCGCGATGGCGAAATAGGCGCGGGCGTGGTCTCCCTCCGGATCAGAGGCGACGATCGGGTGGCCGCCGTCCGATGTTTCGCGAATGACGATATCGAGCGGGATCTCGCCAAGGAACGGCATGCCGAGCCGGTCAGCTTCGGCCCGCGCGCCGCCGTGTCCGAAGATCTCGGTCCGATGGCCGCAGTTCGGGCAGCAGAAATAGCTCATGTTCTCGATCAGCCCGAGCACCGGGACGTCGACCTTCCGGAACATGTTGAGGCCCTTGCGAGCATCGATCAGGGCGATGTCCTGCGGCGTCGAGACAATCACCGCTCCCGCCAGCGGCACCTTCTGCGCCATGGTGAGCTGGGTGTCGCCGGTTCCCGGCGGCATGTCCACGACCATCACGTCCAGAGCCCCCCAGGCGACGTCGCGCATCATCTGCTCGAGCGCCGACTGCACCATCGGGCCCCGCCAGACGATCGGCGTTTCCTCCTCGACGAGGAATGCCATCGACATTGCCTTGATCCCGTACTTTTCCATCGGGTCGAGCCGCTGGCCGTCGCTGGACGTCGGCTGCCCCTCGATTCCGAGCAGACGGCGCGCCGACGGTCCATAGATGTCGGCATCCAGCAGTCCGGTCCGGCAACCAAGCCTGGCCAGTGCCAGCGCCAGATTGACCGCGGTCGTTGACTTGCCGACGCCCCCCTTGCCGGAGGCAACAGCAATGATCGCGCCCACCTCCGGCAGCAGGTTGCCAGCCCCAGCGTGCGCATGGCCATGCCCATGCCCGCCCTGAGCAGGGCCCCCCTGAGCCTGGCCCGGGCGCTGAGGTGACGGCGCCGGGCGCTCGGCGGTCAGCACGACGCTTGCCGTAAGGACCCCCGGAAGCTTGTGCACAAGGGCTTCGACCTCCTTGCGCAACGGTTCGAGGGAGGCCCCGCGCTGAGGGTCCACCTGCAACGTCAGCAGCACGTGGCCGTCCTGGATGCGCAAGCCCTGAACCATCCCTGACCGGACGATGTCCTGCTTGCGGTCGGGATCGACCACACACTTCAAGGCCTCCAGGATCTGCTGTTCGCTCGGCTCGTTCATCAAAGTCTCCTGCTGGCGGCCCGCTGCTTGTCGGACAGGGTTGCGTTGCGCCTCGGTGACGCCTCGCTTATATAGCTTTTCACGATATACGACCGGCCGGGCAAGCGGCCAAGGGCTTCGGCGCGATCGCGCCGCACCAATGCGATTGGAGAGAACTTCCCGCATGGCTTGGAATCCAAAGGGTGGTCCGTGGGGCGGCGGCGGAGGCCCCTGGGGCGGAGGTCCCGCGTCTTCGCCACCGCCGAATATCGAAGAGATGGTCCGCCGCACGCAGGACCGGATGCGTCGGATGGTGCCGGGAGGCTTGGGGACCGGCCGGGGAATCATTCTTGTCGTCGCCGCTGTGCTGGCCATCTGGCTGGCCACCGGGTTCTACAGGGTTCAGCCCGGCGAACAGGGGGTTGAACTGCTGTTCGGCCGGTTTGTCAAAACCACCACACCGGGCCTCAACTACTGGTTCCCCGCTCCGATCGGCGAAGTCCTGACGCCCAACGTGGAACAGACCAACCAGATCTCCATCGGCTTTCGCGGCGCCGGCGAAGGACCGCGGGCGGCGAGCGCCCGCGACGTGGTCCAGGAAAGCCTGATGCTGACGGCGGACCAGAATATCATCGACGTCGATTTCATCGTGCAGTGGCGCATCAAGAACGCGGCCGACTATCTGTTCAACATCCGTGATCCGGAAGGCACCGTTAAGGTCGTCGCCGAAAGCGCCATCCGGGAGGTCATGGGGCAGACGCTGTTGGAAGATGCGCTGACCTTGAAGCGGCAGGAGGTAGACGACAGAACGAAGGAGCTCCTGCAGCAGATTCTCGACAGCTATGGCGCCGGCATCTTCATCGCCGAGGTCAAGCAGCTCAAGGTCGATCCCCCCAGCGAAGTGATTGATGCCTTCAACGATGTCCAGCGTGCGCGCCAGGACCAGGAGCGTCTGGTCAATGAGGCGACCGCATACCGGAATGATATCGTTCCACGTGCCAAGGGCGAGGCCGAGCGGGTCACCCAGGGCGCGCAGGCCTACCGCGAACGGCTCACGCGCGAGGCAGAGGGCGAAGCGAAGCGCTTCACCTCGATTCTGGAGGCCTATCAGGGGGCTCGTGACATTACCGCTCGCCGGCTGTACCTGGAGCGGATGCAGGAAATCTTAAAAAACTCGCAGAATGTCATTGTTGACCCGGCCGGCAAGAGCGGTTCCGGGGTGGTTCCCTACCTGCCGCTGCCCGAGATTCAGCGGCGACAGCAGGAGGGGGAGACCCCGCGATGAGTAGGCATGTGCTCCTTGCCATCGGCGCCGTTGTCGCCGTGGCTCTTATCCTGGTGTTGAGCTCGGCCTTCACCGTTCGTCAATCCGAACAGGCCCTGGTGCTGCAGTTCGGTAATCCCGTTCGGGTCGAGCGCGAGCCGGGGTTGAAATTCAAGGTGCCGTTCATTCAGAACGTCGAGTACTTCGACCGGCGCATTCTCGACCTTGATCCACCGGTTCAGGAAGTCCTGCTCGCCGACCAGAAGCGGATCAACGTCGACTCGTTTGCGCGATATCGCATCATCGATCCCCTGCTGTTCCGCCAGCGGGCGCTGACCGACGCCAACTTCCGGCAGATCTTCGGCGGACGGATCAACTCCGTGCTTCGTACCGAGGTGGCCCGGGTCGGCCTCGCCGAGGTCCTGTCCGACCAGCGCGACGAGTTGATGGCCCGCATTGCCGACCAGATGAGGGCCGCTGCTCCGGAGTTCGGGGTGCAGGTCGTCGACCTGCGGATCGGGCGGACGGATTTGCCGGAAGCGACCAGTCAGGCAGTGTTCAATCGCATGCGCTCGGCACGGGTCGCGCAGGCGGCGCAGCTTCGCGCCGAGGGCGAGCAGCAGAAGGCCCGCATTCAGGCGGAAGCCGACCGCGAACGCACCGTCATCCTCGCCGAAGCCACGCGGCAGGCGCAGATCCAGCGCGGCCTGGGTGACGCGGAGCGCACGATCGCGCTGAACCAGGCGTTCAGCAAGGACCCGGAATTTTTTGACTTCTTCCGCTCGCTGGAAGCCTACAGCGCTCTCGGTTCCGGAACGACGCTGGTGTTGACCCCGGAGTCGGACTTCTTCCGGTTCTTCATGGAAGAACGGGGAAAGCCGAAGCAGCGGGATGGCGCGGCGCGGTAACTCTGAGCGGTGCCTTTGAGCGGTGCCTTTGAGCGGTAAGCGGACCTGACGCGATCGTGTCGGCTCCGGGAAGGCGTTTAGAAGAGGTGAGCAATGTCTCTGTTCCTGGGGCTTCGTTCCAATAGGGCACCGGATGCCGTCAGGGGGCGTGCCCGGGCGCCCTTCGGCTTTCTGTTTGGGATGCTGGCACTGGCGCTTGTCTCCCCCGGCCAGGCCGTTGCCCGCAGCGCGCCGGACAGTTTTGCCGATCTTGCCGCGCAGTTGCTGCCGTCGGTGGTCAATGTCTCGACCACCCAGGTCGTCGAAGGCAACGCCGGGATCGACCTGCCGCAGCTTCCCCCCGGCTCGCCCTTCGAGGAATTCTTCAAGGAATTCATGGAGCGCAACCAGCCGAAGCAGCAGCGCAGGCGGGCGACCTCGCTGGGATCCGGCTTCTTCATCGACAACCAGGGGCACGTCGTCACCAATAATCACGTCATTCAGGATGCCGACGAGATCTCGGTGATCCTCGGCGACGACACGCGGCTGGAAGCCAAGCTCATCGGCCGCGATGCGAAAACCGATCTCGCCGTCCTGAAGGTCGAGCCGCACAGCAAGATTGCGCCGGTGAAGTTCGGCGACTCGGACGCGCTGCGCGTCGGCGATTGGGTGTTGGCCATCGGTAACCCGTTCGGCTTTGGTGGCACGGTCACGGCGGGCATCATCTCGGCGCGGGGCCGGGACATCAACGCCGGCCCCTACGACGATTTCCTTCAATCGGATGCATCGATCAATCGCGGCAATTCGGGCGGGCCGATGTTCGACCTCGACGGCGAGGTCATCGGCATCAACACCGCGATCTTCTCGCCGTCGGGCGGCAGCGTCGGCATCGGCTTCGCCATTCCCTCGAATATCGCCCAGGGAGTCATCCAGCAGCTGATCGAGCACGGCGAGGTGCGCCGCGGCTGGCTCGGCGTGCGCATCCAGACCGTGACGGATGAAATCGCCGACGCCCTCGGGCTGAAGCACGCGGAAGGCGCGCTGGTCGCCGGCGTCATTCCCGGCGGCCCGGCCGAGAAGGCGAAGATCAAGGACGGTGACGTCATCACCGAGTTCGATGGCAAGGGGGTGACCCAGATGCGCCGCCTGCCGCGGCTGGTCGCCGACACCCAGGTCGGAAAGACGGTCCCGATCAAGGTGTGGCGCGACGGCCGGCAGCTGACGCTGACGGTGGAAGTCGGAGTTCTCGAGGAGGAGCCCGAGGAAAAGACCGCGTCGGCAACGCCCGGTTCTCCGCCGACGGTTGAAGGCGAAGCAATGGCGCCGCTGGGTTTGAGTGTGGCACCCATCGACCAGCGCGCCCGCGAGCGGTTCGAACTGGATGAAAACGCCCGCGGTGTCGTCGTCACCTCCGTGGACCCCAACGGACCGTCCAGCGAGCAGGGCGTGCGGGTTGGCGACCGGATCGTGGAAATGGGTCAGGAACCGGTCTCCACGCCGGCCCAGGTCTCCGCCAAGATCAAGACAGCGCAGTCGGCGGGACGGAAGGTTATCTTGCTGCTCGTCGACGGCGAGGGCGGGATGCGGTTCGTCGCGATCAAGCTTGGGCAGGGATGATGAGGCCAGCGGTGTCAGCCCTCTTGCCGCAGCGGTCAACGTGAACCCGCCGTTGCTAAGCCCCTTTGCGGCCTTGCGGCCACGTCCGGAATGGGCGCCGGAGGTGGCCGCGCGCCCTTACGACGTGGTGACTTTCGATGAAGCCAAACAGGGCGGCAGCGGCAAGCCCTGGAGCTTCCTGCATGTCTCGCGCGCCGAGATCGATCTGCCGTCCGGCACCGATCCCCACGCGCCCGAAGTGTACAAGCGAGCCTCCCGCGCCCTTCAGGAGATGATCGAGGCGGGCGTGCTGGTGCGCGAAGCCGAGCCCTGCTTTTATGCTTATCGCATGTCGGCCGGAGATCACGTCCAGACCGGCATTGCCGGCGCGGGCTCGATCGCCGCGTACCTCGAAAACCGCATCCGGCGGCACGAACATACGCGGCCCGACAAGGAACTGGACCGGACACGGCAGATTGAGGCGGTCCGCGCCCACACCGGCCCGGTGCTCACCGTTCACGCTCCCGATCCAGAGTTGGCGGCCGTGCTCGCCGCGACCACAGAAACTCCGCCGATCGCCGATGCGCGAACCGACGACGGCACCCGCCATCAGGTCTGGCGGATCGGCGATCAGGGCGCCGTGGCAGCGATCGCCCAGGCCTTTTCGGCGATGCCGGCGATCTGGATTGCCGACGGCCATCACCGGTCCGCGGCGGCGGCACGGGTGGCGGCGGCACGGCATGACGCCGGCGGGCGCTTTCTGCTGGTCAGTTTCCCCACCGACGACGTGTGCATTCTCGACTACAACCGCGTTGTCCGCGACTTGAACGGCCGCGACGAGGCGGCCTTTCTCGCCGCCGTGGGCGAACACTTCACCGTAAGCCCGGCCGGCGCTGCGTTTCGCCCCGAGCGCCCGGGAGTCTTCGGCCTGTGCCTGCGGTCGGGCTGGTACAGGGTGGAACTAAGACAGCCCCCCTCCCCCGCCGCCTCGCCGGTCGAACGGCTCGACGTCAGTCTTCTGAACGACCGGCTGCTGTCCCCCGTCCTCGGCATCACCGACCCGCGCACCGATCCGCGCATCGACTTCGTCGGCGGCGGGCGCGGGCTCCCGGCCTTGGAGGACCGCGTCAGCAGCGGCGACTGGGCGGTCGCGTTCGCCCTTCATCCGACACGGCTGGCCGACCTGATCGCCGTCGCCGACGCAGGCCTGGTCATGCCGCCGAAGTCCACCTGGTTCGAGCCGAAGCTGGCGGACGGACTGCTGTCGTTGCCGCTGTCGGATTGAACACCGCCTGCCCGGCCAGACGGCCGGCTTCAGGAGGAACCCAGATAGGTGCGGCGGTGGGGGTCCCAGTACCAGCGATAGGACCAGCCTCTGTACCACCAGTAGTAGGTATTGGCACGGAGGTCAGCCAGCCTTCGGCGGTACGCGTCGTTGCCGGCAAGCGCTTTCCTCACCTCGGCCAACAGGGCTTCGGCTTCCTTGTCCCCGCGGCCGGCCGCGGCCGAAAGCCATTTTTCCGCCTCTCGCAGGTCCGACCCCATCTCCTCCAGCCCGGTGTAGTAAAGCCGGCCCACCGCCGTCTGTGCCTGCCGGTCACCCCGCTCAGCAGCATCGCGCATCCACTTCAGGGCCTGATAGCTGTCCTGCCGGACACCATCGCCGCGAAACAGGCGCAGCCCCAGGTCGTAGGCCGTGCTCGGATCGTTGCGCGCCCGCGCTTCCAGGCTGGCCAGCCGTCCTTCCGGATCCGGATCGGCAACCGCGCTCGCCGGATCATAGGTCACCACCGACTTGTCCTGTTCCTGGCAGGCATTGCCCTTGCAGACGGTGACAGTCGGGTTGCTGGGGGCGTCTGCACAGGCGGCCGCCACCACCAGCACAATCCCGATCAACATCCAGCGCATTTTGCCTCCGCTCGCCGAACGACCCGTGTGGACCTTCAGTATCGGTTCCGTTACCGTTGCACGGACGCTATCTTGCTACAACTGGGGCGATAGATACCAGGGGGACAGGCGGAGGCCAACCGAGGCGTAAGAAGGGTAACTACCCCGCCTTTGGAGACTTTTCAGTCGAGAGGAAGCAGAATGTCACAGGGGGTTTTTCGTTTTTTCGCGCCGGCGATCGTCGCTGCGGTGCTGGCCGGCTGCGGCGGGCATGTCTCGCAGGGTACCGACGGGACGGCCATTTCGGGCTCTGCCGGCGGGGCGACCAGCGTTGACGCCGCATCGAACCTGGAGCGCTGCGCCGCACCGTTCGGGACGCTGGCGGTTGACGACGGCCGCAACGCCTCCTGGTGGGGACCGTTCAGCGCCTCGACCAAGGTCACCAGCATCGAGCCGCTGTTGCGCCTGGCGGTGCAACAGTCCAATTGCTTTGTCATCACCTCGATCGGCAACAGCCGCCTCGACTCCCGCATGTCCGGGATTACCGACAAGCAGCGCAACTCCGGCGAGTTCCGCGCAGGCTCCCGCCAGGAAAAGGGACAGCGGGTAGCCGCCGACTATTTCGTCGAGCCGTCGATCGTCATCGACGACTCCAGCATCGGTAAGGTCGGCGGTGCGCTCGGCGGTCTTCTTGGCCCTTCGATCGGCGGCATTGCCGGTGGCATGGGAGCGAAATCATCGGTAGTGACGATGTCGCTGTTCGATATCCGCTCGCAGGTTCAGATCGCTGCGTCCGAGGGAAGTTCGACCGCCACCAACTTCGGCGCAGCCGCCGCCGCTTTCGGCGGCGGGGCCGGCGGCGGGCTGGGCGGGCTTTCAACGACGCCGGAAGGCAAGGCGACGGTCGCGGCGTTTCTCGACGCCTACAACGGCATGGTGATCGCCCTGCGGAATTACGAGGCGCAGGACGTCAAGGGCGGCCTTGGTCGTGGAGGTACGCTGAAGGTCAATTGAACGACTTCGATCGACCAGTGCGATCGGCCCCGCGGGATCCGTCACGCGGGTGCTGATCGTCGCGGGACCGACCGGCAGCGGCAAGTCGGCACTGGCGCTGGACGTGGCCTCGGCTTTCGGCGGCGTCGTGATCAACGCGGACAGCGCGCAAGTCTACCGCGAGCTGCGCGTCCTGACCGCCCGCCCGTCTTCCGACGACGAGGCGCGCGTACCCCACCGCCTCTATGGCGTGCTGTCCGCCGCGGAGCGCTGCTCCGCCGGCCGCTGGCTGGAGATGGCCGGCGCCGCGATCTGCCAAGCGAGTTCGGCTGGGCGCCTGCCGGTTGTCGTGGGCGGCACCGGCCTCTATCTCAAGGTGCTGACCGAAGGCCTGGCACCCGTGCCCCCGGTGCCGGCGGAGGTCCGCGCCGAAGCGATCGCGCTTTGGGCAAAGCTGGGTGGCGAAGCCTTCCGAGCGATGCTCGCCCAGCGCGATCCGCAGGCGGCGGCGAAGCTTCCGGCCGGCGACCGGCAGCGGCTGCTCCGCGCCTGGGAAGTTGTCCAGGCCACCGGCCGTCCCTTGTCGGAGTGGCAGAACGCGGCAGGAGAAGGGAAGAAGCCGGAAAGCAGCGGTGCCACGCTGGTTCTGTCGCCGCCGCGGGAAGCCCTTTATCCCGCCCTCGACGCCCGCTTTCTCCGCATGCTGGAAGGCGGCGCGCTGCACGAGGTCGAGACGCTGGTGGCAATGCAGCTCGATCCCTCCCTGCCGGCGATGAAAGCCGTCGGAGTGAGGGAACTGGCGGCGCACCTGCGGGGCGAGACGACCCTGGAGAGGGCGACCGCGGTGGCGCAGCAGGCGACGCGGCGCTTCGCAAAACGGCAGATGACGTGGCTCCGCCACCAGGCCGCGGCGAACACTGTGGTTTTTGAGCAATATTCGGAAAGGATTAAGATGGAAATCTTTTCATTTATTCGCCGCGAGGTCTTGACCGGCGCCCGTTGAGCGATTAGGTTCCCGCCGGATCAATCGACCCGGCCTTGCGCCGGGATTTTTTCGGTCAGCCGGGCGCAGCCTTGCGTGGGCCCATCGGTGACCGGGCAGGAGTGAATGATGGCGTACGAAGAAATGTCGGGTGCAAAAATCCTCATCCAGGCGCTCGTGGATCAGGGCGTCCGGGATGTATTTGGATATCCCGGCGGCGCCATTCTCCCCGTCTACGACGAGCTTCATCAACAGAACCAGATCCGCCATGTCCTGGTGCGCCAGGAAGGCGGAGCGGTCCATGCCGCGGAAGGATACGCCCGCTCGACCGGCGGAGTGGGCGTGGTGATCGTCACCTCCGGCCCCGGCGCCACCAATGCCGTCACCGGCATCACCGATGCGCTGATGGACAGCGTGCCGCTGGTGATCTTCTGCGGCCAGGTGCCGACGCACCTGATCGGCAACGACGCTTTTCAGGAGTGCGACACCACCGGCATCACCCGGCCGTGCACCAAGCACAACTACCTGGTGAAAACCACCGCCGATCTGGCCCGCACCATCCATGAGGCTTTCTACGTCGCGCGCAGCGGCCGGCCGGGCCCGGTGCTGATCGACCTGCCGAAGGACGTTCAGCTCGCCACGGGTCCGTACATCCCGCCGCAGGACATCGTGCACAGGACCTACCAGCCGAAGACGCACGGGGATCGCACAGCGATCGAGCAGGCGGTGGCACTGATGGCCGAAGCCAAGCGGCCGATCCTCTACTGCGGCGGCGGCGTCATCAATTCCGGCCCGCGGGCCGCCGAACAACTGACCAAGCTGGTTGATCTCACCGGCTTCCCGGTGACGCTGACGCTGATGGGCCTGGGCGCCGTGCCGGCGTCGCACCCGCAGTTCCTCGGCATGCTGGGCATGCATGGCACCTATGAAGCCAACCTGACGATGCATGGCTGCGACGTGATGGTCTGCATCGGCGCCCGCTTCGATGACCGGGTGACCGGGCGGCTGAACGCGTTTGCGCCGGGCGCGAAGAAGATCCACATCGACATTGATCCCTCCTCGATCAACAAGAACGTGATGGTCGACATCGGCATCATCGGCGATGTGGGCAACGTGCTGGAGGAGATGATCGCGGTCTGGACGGCCAGCGGCGCTAAGCCCGACCGCAATGCGCTCGCCGCCTGGTGGAGCCAGATCGAGCAGTGGCGTACGCGCAAGTCGCTCGCCTACCGCCAGTCCGGCGACATCATCAAGCCGCAGCACGCCATCCGGCGTCTCTATGAGATGACCAGCCACCGGGACGATGTCTACATCACCACCGAGGTCGGCCAGCACCAGATGTGGGCGGCGCAGCACTTCGGCTTCGAGAAGCCGAACCACTGGATGACCTCGGGCGGCCTCGGCACCATGGGCTATGGCCTGCCGGCGGCGATGGGCGTGCAGCTCGCCCATCCGGGGGCACTTGTCGTCGATATCGCCGGCGAAGCCTCGACGATGATGAACATCCAAGAGCTGTCGACAATCGCTCAATACCGGCTGCCGGTGAAGGTGTTCATTCTCAACAACCAGTACATGGGCATGGTCCGCCAGTGGCAGGAACTGCTGCACGGCAGCCGCTACTCGCAGACCTACATGGAATCGCTGCCCGACTTCGTGAAGCTGGCGGAAGCCTTCGGTGCCGTCGGTCTGCGTGCCGAGAAGGCGGACCAGCTTGACGACGTGATCAACGAGATGATCAGCATCAACCGGCCGGTGATCGCTGACATCATGGTCGACAAGGCGGAAAACTGCTTCCCGATGATTCCGTCCGGTGCCGCCCACAACGAGATGCTG
>DAIQPV010000328.1:0-3479 GCA_036787145.1 Rhodospirillales bacterium | reverse complement strand
AGGAATCAATCCTCGGTCAGCGGGTCGCCCAGCTCAAGCTGCAGATCACCGGCGCCGACAAACAACTGGAAAGCGTCCGGCAGCAGACCGGCCTGATCCGGCAGGAAGTCGTGATCGTCAAGGAGATGGTGGAAAAGGGTTATGAGCGCAAATCGCGCCTGCTGGCGCTTCAGCGGGCCGAAGCGGATCTGCTCGGCCAGGAAGGCGAGCTGATCTCCCGGATCGCCCGTGCGGAGGAGCAGATTGGCGAAACCAGGCTGCAGATCGTCAATGTCGGGGTGAAGCGCAGGGAGGAGATCGATCAGGAACTCACCGAAACGCAGGCAAAGCGCGCCGAAGTCGAACAGCAGCTTAAGGACAGTCTGGACAAGGTGTCCCGCACCAGCATCGCTGCTCCGGTCTCGGGGACAATTCTCGATCTGAAGTTCAAGACGACAGGGGGTGTCGTACGACCCGGCGAGGAAGTCGTCAGCATTGTCCCGGATAAGGACAGCCTGATCATTGAGGCGCACCTCGCGCCGCGCGACGTCGACGACGTTCGTGTTGGACAACACGCCTACGTCATCTTTCCTTCATTTCCCCAGCGGCATCTGCATCGCATCGATGGTCGGGTCAGCGGGGTTTCCGCCGATGCGTTCCAGGACGAGAAGTCCGGTGAGCGCTACTACAAGGCGAAAATTGAAATCGATCGGGCGCAACTCCGGCGGCTCGATCCGTCCATTATCCTCACTCCCGGCATGTCGGCCGAAGCGTTTATCGCCACTGCCGATCGGACAGTGCTCGAATACCTCCTGCAGCCGTTCCTGTTCACCGTAGAACGCGGATTTCGCGAGCGCTGAGCAACCTGCTGCTTTGAGGGGCTGCTGTGAGGGGCTGCCGGCCGGCCGGAGCGCCGGATGCACCGAGTGTTAATCAATTGCGAAGAAGATAGCTCAGATCAGCGATGGCGCGGCGCATGCGAACAGGCAGACAACCAGACGGCAGCCAGGTGCTGCCCGCCGATAATCACCGGCTTCCGATGGAAAGCTGGGAGGCAGCGCCGTCTCATCCGGCAACTGGCTTTGCAAGATCGATCCGATCTTCCGGCTCCCGCGGTGCCAATGTCGGCCACCAGACGCTGACCAATGCCCGCATCGTGGCAGGGCCGGCAATTTTTCTTGGAACCGTTCATCTTGCCGGCGACCGCATTTCTGCTGTTGACCCTGGCCGCAGCGGGATTTCGTCCGCCCTTGACTTCGAGGGTGACTTTCTGCTTCCCGGCCTGATCGATGTCCATACGGACAATCTGGAGCGCCATCTCGAGCCCCGTCCTCAGGTCGTCTGGCCGGGTCTGCCGGCGCTGCTCGCTCACGACCGGCAGGTCGTGGCAGCGGGCGTTACCACGGTTTTCGACGCTCTCTGCATCGGGGACCGGCATCGCGGCTGTGCCCGACCGGGGGCGGCGCTATCCGAGGCGCTGGGTGCCATGGAGCGCGCGCAGCGGGACGGCCTGCTCAAGGCCGAGCACCTCCTCCATGCCCGCTGTGAGGTTTCCACCGACGCCGTCGTGGAAGCGTTCGCCGGGCTGATCGACGATCCGCTGGTGTCTCTGGTCTCGCTGATGGACCATTCGCCGGGAGCGCGCCAGTGGTGCGACCTGGATCGCTGGCGCCACGGCGTCCGCATCAAGGCCACAGATGAGGAGCTGGCGGCAATTTTTGAGCGTCGCCGCCAGTTTCCCGAGGAGCGCAAGGACGCAGCCCGCGGTGAGCTGGCGCATCTTGCTCTCGGCCGCGGCATTCCGCTCGCCAGCCACGACGACGCGACCGCGCATCACGTGCGAGAGGCCGCGGCTCTGGGAGTGTCGATCAGCGAGTTTCCGACAACCCGGGAGGCTGCCGCGGCGGCACGCGCCGCCGGCATGCGGGTCGTGATGGGAGCGCCCAACGTTGTGCTGGGAGCCTCCCATGCCGGCAACGTTTCGGCGCGGGCGCTCGCGGCGGATGGCCTGGTCGACGGGCTCGCGTCGGACTACGTGCCGATGAGCCTGATCGAGGCGTGCTTCATCCTGCATCAAAGGCTGGGCATCCCGCTGCCGGCAGCGGTGGCAACCGTAACCACGCACCCGGCAACGATGCTGGGCCTCGCAGATCGCGGAGAAATCGCGGCGGGTCGTCGCGCCGACCTGATGCGCGTTCGCGTTTACGAACACATGCCCATCGTCACATCGGTCTGGCGCGGGGGGCAGCGCGTTCTGTAGGAACCACGTCTGTCGGGGTTCGTGTTCAGGGGTTCAGGTCGAAGAAGCGACGCTGGTGGAGTGGAGAACGACACGCGCCCCTATCGCCTGCCTCTCACTCCACCAGCGCCCCCCTCGTCGCTCTTCACGCCCCCACAACCAAAACCGAATCCGGATAACCCACCCCGGCCCACTCAGCGCCGAAGCTCGGCGGGCCGTCGTCCCCGGCTTGAACTCTTCCGGCGCGCCAGCACCGCCTGGCGGCCGAGACAGATGACCTGCCACACCTCATCGGGCCGGAGTTGGTCCCGCCGCATGAGCAAATGAACGATGGGGTCGCTCATCACCTCGGCGAGCGTCGGCTCCGTCCCTCGACGTGACCACCTCGCCCTCGGTTGCCGGCACCGTGAAGGCCCGACAGCCGCAGGCTCTGCATGACGACCTTCCATCGCTCGGTTTGCCCTCCACCCCTTTTCCGAGGAGGGGACTAGACGCTAAGGCGGGTAGAATTGAACAGTTGAGGAAAACGCGTAGTGGGAAATACGTACCCCATTTGGGTGTTTTTGCGCACAGAAGCACCCTTATCGGGAGCTTGAGCCAAACCCCAGCATCGCGGCAGCGCGGACCAGTCCGGCGAACGACTTCACCGTCATCTTCTGCATGATCGCCCGGCGGTGCACTTCGACGGTGCGCTCGGAGATACTCAGGCGATAGGCCACTTCCTTATTCGCAAGCCCGGACACAAGCAGCGCCATGACCTGGCGCTCGCGCGGAGTGAGCCGCTGGAAAAGAGCATTGATTTCTTGACTCTTCCGGCTCATGGCTCGCCGCTGCGCCGCCGAATCGAGCGCTCGACGGACCGCGCGAACCACTCCTTCGCCGCGTGCCGGCTTCTCGATCACATCCATTGCGCCGAGAAGCACCGCCTGGGTGGCAATCTGCATGTCCCGCTGACCCGTTACCACGATCGTGGGGATATCGATCCGGCGCTGGCGAAGGATGCCCAAGAGCTCAAGGCCGGTCATCTCTGGCAGCATCACATCGAGAAGGAGACATTCGAGCTGCCCCGGCGCCGGCTTATACGTGGCGAGAAACGCTTCGGCATTGGGGTACGCCAAGACGGGAAGACCGTGAACGTCGAGCAGCTTCGCCAGGGCCTCACGGGCTCCGGCATCGCCGTCAACCATATAAACCCGGCTCTCGTCGCTCTCCCCGTCGGGGCCGCGATCGTCCTTGGGGGCGGCGGAATCGATAACGGCAA
>DAIQPV010000327.1:0-3489 GCA_036787145.1 Rhodospirillales bacterium | reverse complement strand
CTCCCGTCTCAACCTCACCGACGATGCCGACGCCATCCGTCGGAAGATACAGAAAGCAACGTCGGATCCAGGCTTGTTGCCGGAAAGCCCCGTCGGACTGGAAGCGCGCCCCGAGGCGGCCAACCTGTTGGGCATCTATGCGGCACTGGCAGACGAAACGCTGGAAGCCGCCTGCGCCCGTTTCGCCGGCGCGATGTTTTCAACCTTCAAGCGAGAGCTTGCCGATCTCGCAGTTTCCCGCCTTGAACCGATCACCGCAGAGATGCGCCGTCTCGAAGCGGAACCCCGCCACCTTGATAACGTCCTTGCAGCGGGCGCTGAGCGAGCCCGGGCGATCGCCGCGCCGATCCTCGATGAAGTTTTCGAAGTCGTCGGCTTCCTTCGATGCCACTCCGAACCGCAATGAAGCCCCGCGGAGCTTGATCCGGCGCCGGCCGCAGACCAGATTCGACGACAGCGACAGACACAACCGCCGGGGATGGACCCGACGGCAGAGGCCCACGGGGAACCAGCTTATGTTCATTCAGACAGAAATGACCCCCAATCCCGCGACACTTAAGTTTCTGCCCGGCCGCGAGGTCATGACGGAGGGAACCGCAAACTTTACCCGGCCGGAAGACGCCGGTCATTCGCCATTGGCTCTTCGACTGTTCGGGCTTGACGGCGTGGCGGGCGTGTTCCTGGGTAGCGATTTCGTGACGGTCACCAAGATGCCGGATCGGGAATGGGACAGCCTGAAGCCGATGATCCTCGGCAGCATCATGGATCACTTCACATCCGGGCAACCGGTCGTAAGCGGCGGCGGCGCGGTCGTGGCCGAGGATGACAGCGACGACGACGAGATCGTCGCCCAGATCAAGGATCTGATCGAGACCCGTGTCCGGCCGGCGGTGGCGCAGGACGGCGGCGACATCCTCTTCCGCGGCTTCGAGGACGGGATCGTTTATCTTCACATGCAGGGCGCCTGCTCCGGCTGCCCCAGCTCAACGGCCACGCTCCGCCACGGTATCGAGAACATGCTGCGCTATTACGTGCCGGAGGTGCAGGAGGTCCGGCCGGTCGAGTATTGAGCAACCACCCTGCAGCGGCCGTAGCGATTGCGTCGCCGCAAAGCGATGGCGCTATCCTTCCATCGGTTCGCCTTAGGGCTCCTCGGCATTCTGGTGGCGGGCGCCGCGGTGGCCGCTGGGTTTCTCCAGTACGGTGGACCCCAGGAGCACACGCTTGTCAGCGGGCCGGCAGCTCAGCCGGCGCCCGCGCCTTCTCTCATTCCTGCCGCTATTTCCAGGCCATCGGAGCCCCAACCGGGGCTTCCGAGCCTCGCTCCCGATCTTGATGCCATAGCCGCCGGAGCGCTGGTTCCCCGCCGAACCGGCTGGTCGCCTGACGAGACGGCCTCCCCGGCGCTTGGTGAAGGGTCAAGGCAAGAGTTCATAGAGCTGGTTCTGCCCCTCGCGTTGCTGGCAAACGAGGAGGTTCTCACCCAGCGCATGCGACTGTGGGACGCCCTGCAGCGAAACAATGCGGGTGGTCTCACCAGCGAGGACAGACTTTGGCTTGCCTATGTTTCCGAACGCTATGACGTACAAGAAGGCGACCTGCCTGAATTAGTTCGGCGGCTAGATATCGTCCCGCCCTCGATTCTGATCGCGGTGGCAGGGGGGGCGACGGGGTGGAGCGCGGGAAACGACGCCGGCTGGCGGTCCCTCTCTCGATCCGCGATCGCTGCCACCCAGCGGAAGGCGGTGGGCCTGCGCCCTCAGAATGAGGAGCGACCGTCCCCGCTGGAAGCGCTTCGCCTTTACACGACTATGGTCAATACCCACCCGGATTTCTTGTCCTTCCGTCGGGCACGGGAACGCCTTAGACAGTCCAGCACACCGCTGCATGGCTCTGCACTGACGGCCACATTACCGCGGATCTCGCCGGGCCGTCTCCCGGGCGCCCTGGCGATTTTCGACCTGGTGTCCAGTCAGCGGCTGGAGCGGTTTGACTTCGCAGACCTGGCACCGCGCTGAACAAACCCATCGATCGACCTCGTAACTGTGACAGAACCTGCTAGGCGCGCCCGGCTTTCGGTGACTCCAATCACAATCACATCATCGGCTCAGGCAACACGCTGTCCGATAATACGGGATAGCGGCCACGCGGCTGGAAGAGTTGGTAATGCCACCATTCGTTCCGATAGAAATCAAAGCCGGCGGACGTCATGATTCCAAGCAATACGGCCCGGTTCCGCTGGGCGATAACTGAAACGGAGAGATTGCCATGCCAGGAGAGCAGGCGCATGTCGTCGAAGCCCGTTCCCATATCAAGCTCGACCCCGCCGTGCCCTTCGGCCAGCGTCAGATCCACCGCGGCGCCCATGCTGTGCGGGGAGCCGCGGCGCGGGTCGGCGATATAAGTGGGGTCCGGCAAGTGCCGCCAGAGCACCCACTGTGCTTCCGCAGGACGGAAGGCATCGTAGATCCTGAGCCGCAGGCCGATTTGACTGGCTATATCAACGGCTCGCTTCAACAAAACCGCAGTATCCGGGTGGAGCCAGCAGCGTGGCTGACGATAAATGGGCAACCCCGTGATGTTGCCGGGCGTGGCATACACCAAGTCGACATCGACGCCGTGGCTTTGGGGGGTTATCTCGACCAGCATGCGTGTCGTCTCCAAGATCCGGTACCGTGAGAACATGAAGAACGCCGAACTCATCGCGGTCGGACGATAACCGCTCATGCGCATACTGGCCATGGATACGTCCGCCCGTGCGTGCTCGGCCGCCGTGTGGGACGAGGGGCAAGTTACCCAGCGCCTGGTGGAATTGGATCACGGACACTCGGAGCTGCTGATTCCCCTTGTGCTGGAGACGATGGCAGCCGCGGGACGTCGATTCAATGAACTCGACCTGGTGACGGTAACGGTTGGCCCGGGAGCGTTTACTGGCCTGCGCGTCGGTTTGGCTGCCGCCCGCGGCATGGCGTTGGCCGCCAGACTGCCCTGCATGGGAATGACAACGCTTGAGGCTATGGCGTCGGCGGTAGACCCTCGGGAAGCAACCGGTCGGCTGCTGCTCGTGACCCTCGATACCAAAAGAAGCGCGGTTTATGCGCAGGTCTTTCGCGCCGGGGAACCAGTCACGCCGCCGATGGTGGTCGATCCGCCGGATCTGGCGGAGAAGATCGGGCGGCGACCTGTTCTGCTCGCCGGCGACGCAGCAGGCGACGTGATCCCGGCCCTCAGGGAGGCCGGCGTTGACGCGTCCGTGTCCGCGATGCCCGGATACCCGACCGCGGCCAGCGCGGCCGGACTGGCGGCCCGCCGCTGGCAGGCGGGCATGAGAACCGAGACAATGCCCTCGCCCGTCTACCTTCGGTCACCTTCAACGGGCCTCCCGATGGGGCAATCGTGTCGCCGGCCGGGGGCCAGCCAATGAGGCCGGCCCTTCCTGAAGACGCCCCGGCGCTGGCCACTGTCCACCGTCAGTGCTTTTTCGAGGCG
>DAIQPV010000008.1:0-22806 GCA_036787145.1 Rhodospirillales bacterium | reverse complement strand
TTCAGCCGGTTTGCGACAACCCGGGTATGGCCGGCCGTTCAGGCTGCCGGGCCATCGCGCCCTGCTCGGCAAGGACAAGCCGCTGCGGCTCGAGTCCGGTACCGAACTTGCCTCGTTCCCCGTTGCCTGGCAGAGCTACGGGACGCTGAACGCCGACCGTTCCAACGCGGTGCTGATCTGCCACGCCCTGACGGGCGATCAGTTCGTCGCCGATCAGCATCCCGTCACCGGTCGGCCGGGTTGGTGGAGCGCGATCGTGGGGTCGGGCAAGCTCATCGATACCGATCGCTGGTTCGTGCTGTGCGTGAACGTTCTGGGAGGCTGCATGGGGTCGGCAGGCCCCAGCGAGATCAACCCGGCCACGCTCGAGCCGTGGGGGCTGGCCTTCCCGGTCGTGACCATTGCCGATATGGTGCGGGCTCAGGCCATGCTGCTCGACCACCTCGGCATCGAGCGGCTGTTCGCCGTGATCGGCGGCTCGATGGGAGGAATGCAGGCGCTGGAATGGGCGTCTCTGTTTCCGGAACGCGTCTTCGCCGCCGTCCCGATTGCCACCGCAGCGCATCATTCTGCGCAAAATATCGCCTTTCACGAGGTTGGCCGCCAGGCGGTCATGGCGGATCCGGAGTGGCATGAAGGGGAGTATTGGCGTCACGGCAAAAAGCCGGTCGCCGGCCTCGCCGTGGCCCGCATGGCAGCGCACATCACCTACCTGTCCGAACCAAAGCTGCACGAGAAGTTTGGCCGCCGCCTGCAGGATCGCGAGAGGATCAAGTACGGCTTCGATGCGGAGTTCCAGGTGGAAAGCTATCTCCGCCATCAGGGGCAGTCCTTTGTCGAGCGCTTCGATGCCAACTCCTACCTGTTCATCACCCGGGCGATGGACTATTTCGACATGGCGGCGCGGCACGGCGGGGTTCTCGCCAACGCATTTCCCGACACGCCGGTCCGGTTCTGTGTCATCTCCTTCACGTCGGATTGGCTCTACCCGACGATCGAGAGCCGCCGGATCGTTCATGCGCTCAATGCCGTCGCCGCCAATGTCAGCTTTGCCGAAATCGTTTCCAATAACGGTCACGATGCGTTTCTTCTCGACGAGCCGGACTTCCACCGCGTGCTGAAGGGGTTTCTCGCCGGGGCGGCCCACCATTGCGGCCTGCCGGCAATCCACGGCTGAAGGGAAGCGACGATGAGGCCGCCGCTGCCGATCCGCGTTGATCTGCAATTGATCGCAGACATGATCGAGCCCGGATCCCGGGTGCTCGATGTCGGCTGCGGCGACGGGACGCTGCTCGATTACCTGGTGGAGTTCAAGCAGGTGGACGGGCGCGGCATCGAGCTGTCGAGCGAAGGCGTGAACGCGTGCGTGGCGGCTGGTCTCTCGGTGATCCAGGGGGACGCCGATACGGACCTGTTCGACTATCCCAAGGGCGCGTTCGACTATGTGGTCCTCAGCCAGACGCTCCAGGCCATGCGGGCGCCGCACGTTACCCTTGAGCAGCTGCTGCGGATCGGCGGCCATGCCATCGTCTCCATGCCCAACTTCGCGCACTGGCGGCTCCGCTGGCGGCTGCTGACCAGCGGGCGGATGCCGGTGAGCGACGCCCTGCCGCACCCCTGGTACGACAGCCCGAACATTCACCTGTGCACCATCCGGGATTTCGTCTCGCTGTGCCGGACGCTGGATGCCCGGATCGAGCGAGGCCTGTTTCTCGATCAGAACGGCACCCCCCGACGCCTCGGCCAGGGACTGACGCTCGCCAATCTGTTCGGCGAACAGGCGGTCTTCCTGCTCTGTCGAAACGGCCCGTCCAGACGCAATGGCGGACGGGGGAGAGAAGCCGGCCGGCTTTAGACTAGCAGCTATGCGAGGCTTGCAGCGGCGGTCGGGCGCCCGGTGGCGGCAAGGTTCCGGTGGCGGCAAGGTTCAGGCGACGGTTGTTTCCAGCGCGTAGCGCGGGCCTGAGGGACGGTCCGCCAGCGTCCGTCCGGCGACGGGACATCCAAGAGCCCCGTCGCCTTACGGCCTTAATTTAATCTCTCACCAAGCGAAGATGTTGTCCCAATCCTCTGTATGTCCTTGGATGGGGATAAGCTCATGTTGTCCGCACCCGCAGATTTCGAAATTGCACACGACCGGTGTGGAACTGCAGCCCGAAAAATCCGCTGGCCCGCTTGCTCGGCGGCATGCTCGCTTTGCAAACGGGCTTCCCATTCAGGACGACAACAACATTGTTGCCTCTGGCGCTGATCTCGTATGTGTTCCAATACCGATCACCGAGCCCATCCCCGTCCGGCGCAGCCACTTTGGCGGCCCATTGCTTGGCAGCAGCCACGCCATAGATGGCTCCGGTCTTGAAGCGCGAGTCGCCGAAGATGGAGCGGCCCGTGGCTGATGAGAAGTTCTTTCCCGTCTCGTCGATCTGCACCTCGATCGTCTGATCGTAGAAGGCGTCAAACTGCGCCGGGTTCGAAAAGTCTACGGTCGCCGGATCGGGAGCGCGCAAGAAGATACCAGAGTTCCCAATCAGCTCTGCCCCTTGCGGCGTGGCGGTTCGGAAGGTCTTGAACTCGATCAGCACATCGAAGTCGGTCAACACTTCATTTAGGTAATAGAGACCGAGCCCCTGGGTCGGGTTCGTCTCCACAAGTCCGTTGTTGGCCCGGTCGAGAAGAGTCATGCCGTTGTACGGTTCTTGCAACCAACCGTCCTCCGGCAGAAGCGAACGCGCAACGAACCCAGTGGGCAGAGGGACAGCAAACCCCCGGTGACGGTTGACGATGCCGGCTGCGACTTTGTTCGCGAGAACGAGGCCGGTCAAGGCCGGGTTGGCAGAGCCAACGGAGGGGAACAGGCCCTGATCGCAGCAGTAGGCGTTGGTCACGTGGTGAAAATGACCGTTGACGTCGGTCACTGAGGTGGCGGGATCATCGCCCATCCACAGCGTCCCGCTGTCGTGGAAAGTCGTGCCGACCCCCTGTTGCCGCTTAACCGCATCGATGGTGTAGTCGGTGCTCCCTCGCAGGTCCGCACGATAGATCGGCGGCGTGCCGCCATTCAGCTCGCGCGCGATGGCGTGAACCGTGTCGTGCATATCTTGCCAGATCGCGTCCGCGCCGTGGTCCCCCCGATTGAATTGAACGAAGGCGCGGCGGTGACCAAATGCTTTGTCATTGTCGCCCTGGCCGGCGAGATCGATGTAGTCGAAACGGGGGTCCTTAAACGCAGCGTTGCGTCCCCCCTGGACCTCCCCCGAAGCGCGGAGCACGAGGCGAATCTTGTCTTCCTGGAAGTCGTTAGCGATCTGCCTCTGAATCTCAAGATCCGGCACCATGCGGTACATGTTTGCATCTGGTCCGTTTTCGTTGGTCGCGGCGTAGAGCTGGTATTGATAACGACCTGACGGGCCGTCGCATTGCACGTGGGCTGCGGCGAGCTGCAACTCGTCGGCAAGCTCGTTGCCCGGCCAGGTGGCTTTGACCCACTGTCCGAACTTCGCCCGGTCAATGTCAAAGGCGACATCGAACCGCAAGTGGACCATGAAGTTGCGACCGATCAGTTCGTCGCCCGGTCCGCGAAGACCGGAGCCTTCAAGCGAAAATGATTCCAGTGCCAGCCGGGTTGACTCTATGCAACTCATTGCCAGCACCACTTGACAGTGATGCCCGATCGACAGCGAGCGAGCGCTCCCCTCGACGATGACGTCGATGCGATCAATCACACGACTGCCGCGCTCTGGAGCCTCCGCATCGGGGCGGAAGCCGACACGCACGACGTGAGCGTTGGGGACAACCGCGATCCGGAGATTGCTCTCGCGGCCATCGGCATGGTCGTTGCGCACCGCTCCCGTGAGTGCCGGTACGCTCGAGTACTTGTCGAGCGAGAAGAGCCCCGAAATGGACGACTGAGTCTGAACGGCGATCGGATTCGGTAAAATTGCTGTGATGCGGGCGTCGATGGCCGCTTTCTTGGTGTCGATGAATACTCGCAAGGCTTCGTTCAACCCCACCTTGCGCGGGCCGGGCCCGGCGGCTTGCAGTGGATCGAAAACGAAGTCATTCGACGGAGCGACGCCGATTTCGTATTCCAGCGCTTCGTATCCGGTGAGGGGATCGCCGCGCGCGGCAAGCAGCGCCCCGGTGGCGGGATCCCTCTCGTCGGCGGGTCGGGAGCCGACCGGTTCCGCGAGAACTTTGGTAAAGTAGTCGCTAACCTCAGTCGGCCACTGCTGCAGGTCCTTGGCTTGTAGCCGCGGGCACCAGCCTCCCCAGAACACTCCCTTCCCGCCGACGCAGTAGGCCTGCCCGACAAAGGGCTGGTTGCTGCGCCAACCAACACCCCAGACCTCGTTTCTGACGCCGGGGTCTGAGCCGGGCCCAACATTTATTGGATTTGTGATGCCAGGGTCGAAAAAAGCAAGATCTGGAATATTTTGCGAATGCTCCGGAACAACGAACGGCCCGGCATCGAGAACAAGCACCCGCAGGGGCTGCCCCAACTTCTGGCGGCTCCGCTGGAAAATATTGGCCGCACAGTAGCCGCCATAGAGTCCCGCCCCCAAGACAACAACGTCAATTCCGGCAGGATCGGATGTTGCCTCATCCCATGTGCTGCAAATATAGCGACCAAGGACATCACGTGTGAACACGGTTGATGGAGTTGGAATAGGCATTGAATACCCCCACGATCAATAACTACAATAATTCGCGAGATGCAAAGGCTTTACGACAGGAAGTGTCGTTCGTTTAGTCCCCCGTCACGTCGACAAATTTCTGAGAAAGCCGATCGACGGCGAAAACAGGTACTCACCGCCCTTCAGCGTGACGAAGCGCGCGAAGTCCGTGTTCACCTGGACTGTCGGCTTTCCCCATTCCTCCGGCCAATGGCGCGGTGGCTCCCCGGGGGTACTGATAACGGGGTCGGTCTGACCGGAAATGGCCTGGCCGATCACGGTGTCGATGCCGGTGGCATCTGAATAATTTGGGTTTGCGCTGCCGCCGAGGCCAGGCTCCACAAAAAGCGGATTGTTCGCCCAGAAGCGCTGCATGAACTCGAATTGCTCCCAGATGTCCGACTGGTAGCAGAAGAACAACAGGCCTACGCCGCGCGACGGCAGTTCCGAGGGATCGTCCGCCTCCGACAAGGGTCCGCCGTAGGGAATGCCGCGACGCGCAATTCGATGGCCAAGTTCCTCCTCGATCGATTGAGCGAACGGTCCGCCGAATTTGACGGATTCCAGGCGCGGATTGGTCTTGCGGATGTGCGCGTGGAGAGGACATTTCTGCGCCTCAGGATCGCAGTCGTAATTGAAGTCGTTGGGAATGGGCCGCGCGCCATCGCCAGCCTGCAGGACGATCGGCGTTCCGTCCTCGTACCGTCCCACCGCCATCGCGCCGGCCAACTCCAGCGGGAGCTCCAGTTCGGCCGCGACCTGGCGTTCGGCATTTTTGAAGCCCCGGACATTCTGTTCCAGTTTTCGGAACACAAGGAAGCTGCCGAAGCTTGTCCCCGGCGTTCCGTTTGAATCGGGTACGAGAACCAGGCTCAGAGCCGCGCGCGGATCCCAGAAGCTTCCCCCGGTACGCCTGTCTTCGTGGTCGGCTTGCCGGCGCAGAAACAGCGGCTGACTGCGGCCATCGACGTAGCCGAAGTGCTCCACCGCGACTCCATCCGGGCCATCCTCCGGACGAAATTGCTTCTTCAGGTTGACCCCCTGCTCAACGGCGAGCATCTCGACCAGACCGGCGGGGACGAGTTCTGAAGCGACGGTTCTGGCGATGGCGGCCATCTCCGCCGGATCGTCAGCGGCCAGCAGGAGCATCGCATGGACCGGTTTGTGCGGATCGTTGAAGCCTTTCTGCCAGTCCGCTTGCGGCACATCCAACAGGAAGCCCTGGCGGCTTGCCATTCCGTCGAGGAAAACCTCTTTGCTGTAGTCCCCATTGGGATTGGGTGAGCTGGCTTCCGGGCGACTTCGCAGGTTTGCTCCGCGCGGGATCCGGTCCTCCGGAAAGCCCAGCGCCCTATATCCTTCTGCGGAGAGGGCGAAATGCCCAAAAACGCCGGCATCCGTGCCCTGCCCGCGGTAGGCAATGGCTTGCTCCACTTGCGCCCATGCGGAGGTGACTTGCCGGCGCGCAAACCTGCTGATCCAATCCTTTATTTCTTCTATCCGGTTGAGATTAAAATGTACGAAAAAGTGTACTGCATGAAACCGGCCATGCCCTTCAAGAATATTGCCCTGCAAATCCTCCAAAACATCTCGAAAAGTTGCATCCATTTCATCGATGGGGCCACGATTCTGTCGGAGATCTAGTGGCATATCTAAGCTCCATTGAACAATAAAGAACAATCGCTATATCTTAGAGATTCATCGTCGACACTCTGTAAGGCTGAACTTAACTTCTGTATGTATCGGTAATGCTCTCCTTTCCATGGCGACGCAAGGTAATTAGAACTTACTGGGCAAACGTAACCGTTAGCCTGAATAGACTTTACGCGTAAAGTTTTACTCGAATATGCGCAGGCTCAGCCTACGCGTGCCCCTGTCACTCTCGACCAGCGCTCTCAGCGCTGGTCAGCCACTCATTTTGGAGCGGCATTACTCCCCATCTACAGCAAACAATAGCCGATGCTCAGTCAGCCATCAAGAAGAGTTCCTCGCCACCGCAGATTAATTGTGTGAAACAGATAGCCTCTCCCGAGGCTGGGGCCCACCAGGCGGCGGTCAAGGTCGTTTTGCCACGTCGATGGCCGCGAGGGCGAGATTGAAGCTGGGACGCAGAACGGCGTTGCGCGGGACCGTGTCCGCGGCTGACAGCGGGCCCGCATGGGGACGCCTCGCCATATCGCGACGTGAAAGAGATCCCCTCGAAGGCCGGGACGCATCACCCGCCCGGCGGATGCACTCCGAGATAACCGGCGTCAAGATGCCGCTAAGCGGCGCAATCAAGCGGACCGCGGACCGCTTGATGTCGAGCTACCGTCGGGGCTGGTTGGTTTCCTCGCGATTGAAACGGCCGAGGTTGCCCACGAGCTGGTTGAAGAAGGACATCGACTCGCCGAAGCTCGGCGTCTCCCGTTCGACCAACTCGACCTCACGGCCCTTTTCCAATCCGAAGGCGTCCACTTGCCGGACAATGCCCTGGGGGTCGAATCGAATTGTCACCACCTGACGCTCGGTCACCTCGCGGTCGAAGATCGACCGCGTTTCAACCACGTCGCTGATGTAGTACCAGGTGTCGTCGCCGAACGGCGACGTGCTCGAAGGGGAGCCCAGAAGGCGAGCGACATCGTCGCGGTTCTGCACCCCGGGGCGGACGAGCGCCAGGCGATCGGCCTCGAGATGTTCGCCATGGTTGTCGATCTGCGGGCTGCATGCGGCAAGCAGCACGATCAGAAGAAGGAGAGGGAGGTGCGGGTATAAGCGGGAAGCCCTTGTCATTTGCCGAACCGTAGCCGAACTTTTTGATAGGGACGCAGCAGCGACGCGGGCGACTATAGCCTTGGAAGCTGTTGATCGAAACCCTTGTCCCGGTATGCCGGGTTCAACACGTGGAAGAATAGGATGGGCTGGTCGATGGGACTGTTCGGGGCTTTCCGACGTCCTTCTGAAGAGGCTGCGGCGGACAGCCTCTACCGGACGATCGTCCGCCAGGCGCGCCAGCCGACGTTCTATGTCGCCTGCGGCATCGATGACACGCCGGATGGTCGGTGGGACCTGATTGCCGCCCACGCCGCACTGGTCTTGCGCCGGCTGCGCCGCGAGCCGGCGCAGACCAGGGACCTTGCTCAGGCGCTGTTCGATCTGATGTTCGCCGACATGGATCAGAATTTGCGCGAAATGGGCGTGGGAGATCTCGCGGTCGGCAAACGCATCAAGGCCATGGCGAAGGCGTTCTACGGCAGGTTGGCGGCGTACGACCAGGCGCTTGCGGAGCGCGAGGGAGAGGCGCTGCAGGCTGCACTCCGCCGCAATCTCTATCGTAAGATGGGCCCGACCCAATCCCAGGTGGCGATGATCGAGGCCTATCTGCGGCGGGAAGCGGAACACCTCGATGCCCAACCGGTGGAGACACTGCTGTCCGGGAATCTCAGCTTCGGAGCGCCGCCGGCCGGGCAGGCGGGAGGGCAGGGATGACGGTTACGCCGCAGGGATTTCATCGGCCGATGCCGGTACGCGACCTGCCGGCCGCCGGGCGGCCGTTCCAGACCAGGGCGAGGCAGAACGAGTGTGAGGAACTCGCCCGCCGGTTCAACCTGATCGCGGTGGACGCCCTCTCGGTGGAAGGCGTGCTGCGGCCCGAGGCCTCGGGTCAACGCGTCCGGGTCGAGGGAAGGCTGGTGGCGGACGTGGTGCAGACCTGTGTCGTGTCGCTCGATGCCTTGCCCGCGCACATCGATGTCCGTTTCGAACGGCTGTACGGCTGGGATATCGAGGACGAGTGGAAAGAGGAGGCCGAGGAAATTCACCTCGATCTTGCGAGCGAGTTGCCGCCGGAGCGGCTGACGTCGGACACTCTCGACCTCGGCGAGGCGGCCGCGGAACAGTTGGCGCTCGAACTCGATCCCTATCCGCGCAAGCCCGGCGCCCTGTTTACCGGCTGCGACAGCGTGTTGGATGGTGGCGACGAGGATTCGGCGAAACCGCTTGAGGGGCTTTCCCGGTGGAGAGGTGGCAATAAAGGTGGAGAGCCGGGGTAAGCGCTTGCCCGCAACTGCGAATTTGTATAAGTAGGCGGCTGGTTGCGCGGGCAGCGCCGACGAGCGCGCCGCGCCGGACGTCCTGTAACTTTGAAGCGGCCGGCACGTCGGCGGCTGGCTGTTTTATCGCGGTCGACCGACGAACGCGCATCAGGATTTGTTGCATCCAATGATAGACCAGTTCTGCGTCTTTTCGCCCTGCGGCAGCGGCGGGCTCCGACTCTCCACCGGATTGGTCTCCCCAGGGGTCGGATCCCGGCAATGAACGCCATCGCTGCGGCTCCGCCGTTGGTTCTGGCCGTTGACGCCATGGGCGGTGATCGTGCGCCGAAGATGGTGATCGAGGGCATGAACCGGGCCCTCGACAGCATCAAGAACGTCCGGTTCCTGGTTTTCGGACGGGCCGACGAGGTGGCGCCGCTGGTTCAGGGCTTCCGGCGCCTGCGCTCGCGGGTCGAAGTCCGGCACGCGAGCGACGTCATCGGTGCCGGAGAGCGGCCCTCGGCCGCCCTGCGGAATGGTCGGAATTCCAGCATGCGCCAGGCGATCGATGCGGTGGCCGCGGGGGACGCCCAGGGAATCGTCTCGGCCGGAAATACCGGGGCGCTGATGGCGATGGCGAAGTTCGTGTTCAAGACGCTTCCGGGCGTCGATCGCCCGGCGATCGCGTCGGTGTTCCCGTCGCTTCGCGGTCGGACGGTGTTGTTGGATCTTGGCGCCAACGTCAATTGCAGTGCCGAAAATCTGGTGCAGTTTGCGGTGATGGGCGAAGTTTTCGCCCGCAGTGTCCTCGGCCTGAAAACCCCTTCGGTGGGCCTGCTCAACGTCGGCGAGGAAGACCTGAAGGGCCATGACGCGGTGAAGAAGGCGGCAACGTTCCTGCAGCAGAGCGATCTGGCCATTCACTTTCATGGCTTTGTGGAAGGCGACGATATCGCCATGGGCACGGTCGATGTGGTGGTCACCGACGGCTTCAGCGGCAACATCGCCCTGAAAACCGCGGAGGGAACGGCGAGGTTGTATACGCACTATCTCAAGCGGGCGCTGATCAGCTCGCCGCTCGCCCGTCTGGGCGCCCTGCTGGCGCGTCCGGCGCTGCGCAAGATGCGCGCCCGTTTCGATCCCCGCCTGTACGACGGGGCAATGTTCCTCGGCCTGAACGGGGTTTGTGTCAAAAGCCACGGCGGTACCGATGCGTTCGGATTTTCTAACGCGATCCGGGTTGCGGCCGAACTGGTCGCAGACGGCGTGAACGAGGACATCAAGCGGGATTTTGCATTTCTTTCCGCAAATCGCGAAACGAACACGACGCTTGCTGTCGGATGATGCCTCAGATGCGCTCGCAAATTGTCGGATGCGGATCCTATCTGCCGGAACGCATCCTGACCAATGCCGATCTCGCCCGCCAGCTCGACACGTCCGACGAGTGGATCGCCGCCCGCACCGGCATCCGCCAACGGCATATTGCTGCCGACGGCGAGCTGACGTCCGATCTGGCCACCCGGGCGGCCGACCGCGCGCTGGCGAAAGCCGGGGTGGCGGCCGGCGATTTGGACCTGATCATCGTCGGCACCACGACACCAGACGACACCTTTCCGGCGACGGCGACGAAGGTGCAGACGAAATTGGGATGCCGCTCAGGCGCCGCCTTCGATGTCCAGGCGGTGTGCTCCGGCTTTGTCTTTGCGCTCGCCATCGCCGATAACTTCATCCGGGCGGGGCAGGCAAGGACAGCGCTGGTGATCGGAGCCGAAACCTACTCCCGGATCCTCGACTGGACCGACCGTGGAACGTGCGTCCTTTTCGGCGATGGGGCCGGCGCTCTGGTGCTGCGCGCCGAGGACGGCGGCAGCGGGGAAAGCGCGGCGCCGGTGGGCAACCGCCCGCGCGGCATCCTGTCTACCCACCTCCATTCCGACGGACGCCACCGGGACATCCTCTATGTTGACGGCGGGCCGTCTTCGACCCAGACCGTGGGACATCTGCGGATGTCGGGAAAAGAGGTATTCCGGCATGCCGTCGCCAGCCTCGTCAGCGTGGCCGAAGAGGCGGTCCGGGCCAACGAGCTGACCCTCGCCGATCTGGACTGGGTGGTGCCGCACCAGGCGAACATCCGCATTCTCGACAGCGTCGGCCGCAAGCTCGGCCTTCCGGCGGAGCGGGTCATTGCGACCGTCGATCGCCATGCCAACACCTCGGCGGCGTCGATCCCTCTGGCTCTGGACGCGGCCTGCGATGATGGCCGGCTGAAGGCCGGCGATCTCGTTCTCATGGAGGCGATCGGCGGCGGCCTGACCTGGGGAGCGGCGCTGGCGCGTTGGTAACCGGCGCGCGGAAGTTGCGACCGCTTGCTCAATTTTCCCATATCCCATTGAAACGCATCACCTTCGACCGTATTAATGAGGGGGAGCAGGCAGATCCGGAAGAAGGCTGAGTGATGACCGGCAAAACGATCACGCGCGCCTACCTGAGTGAGGCCGTGTATCAGGAGGTGGGATTATCGCGCAACGAATCGGCCGACCTGCTGGAAGCGGTGCTTGGCGAGATCACCAAGGCCCTGGCCGATGGTCAGACTGTCAAGCTGTCTTCCTTCGGAAGCTTCTCCATCCGGCAAAAGGGGCAGCGAATCGGGCGCAACCCGAAGACAGGGGAAGAAGTGCCGATCCTTCCCCGCCGCGTGCTGGTTTTTCGGCCGTCGCAGGTGCTGAAGGCGCGCATCAACGATGAGCCCGAGGGAGATCAGGCCTCGTGAACCTTTCGAGCGTGCCGGAGGCCGTGCCGCTACGCCCTGCGGGAAAGTCAGCGGCGGCGTTTCGGACGATCGCCGAAGTCGCGGGCGACCTGGATCTGCCGGCGCACGTCCTGCGCTTTTGGGAAAGCAAGTTTCCCCAGATCAAGCCGTTGAAGCGACGCGGCGGGCGTCGCTATTACCGGCCCGAGGATGTGACCCTGCTGCGGCGGATCCGCAGCCTGCTGTATACGGAAGGGTACACCATCAAGGGCGTGCAACGGCTGCTGCGGGAGGGCGGCCGGGCGCTGCCGGCCGCGACCGACGGCCTCGGCGATGACGAGCTGGTTTTGACGTCCTCACAATCCGACGACCAGATGGCCGGCGCGGACCCCGTCAGCCGGGATACCCTCCGCGCCGTTCTCGCCGAACTGGAAGATCTGCGCGCCCTGCTCCGCGACTGCGGCTTCTGAGCGCCGAAGCCGCTCGTCAGGAGTGGCGCGCTCCTGGTCAGACCCGCGAATCCGCAATGGTGTCGTGGATATAAGTAAGCTTGCTGATCACCTCCGGCGGCAGCACGAACGGGTAGAGATCGGGCTGGCCCATGCTGCGGTTCATGCTGTTCACCGCGTAGGTCAGCGGCAGCCAGACATCGATCAGGTCCTCGAAGCTCGCGGCGCGATAGGGGTCGAAGTCGGCGGCGGCCTTCAGCGACGGGTCCTTCACATCCTTGGGGCGGATGCGGACGCCAAAGGCGTGCGCGGTTTCAAGGGTATCGACGATGTGCAGGTAATGCGCCCAGGTCTCCGCCCAGTCCTCCCACGGGTGGGTACTGGCATACGCACTGACGAAATGCTGGCGCCAGTCGGCGGGCGGACCCTCCTTGTAGTGCACCTCGAGTGCCTGGCCATAATCCAACTGCTCGTCACCGAACATCTGGCGGTAGGAGGCGAGGCGGGCTGCGTCGCCCTGAATCAGGCGTTCCCAATAGTAGTGCCCGATTTCGTGGCGGAAGTGGCCGAGCAGCGTCCGATAGGGCTCTGCCATGTTCTCCCGATGCTGTTCGCGCATCGCCGGATCGGCCTCCGCGATGTTGATGGTGATCAGCCCCTCGGCGTGGCCGGTAATGACCTTCTCGGTTTCACGGAAGTCGAAGTCTGGGCCGGCAAGAAAGTCGAAGGCGACCCCGCGCTCGGGCTCGCGCAGCTTCGAGACCACCGGCAGACGCAGGCGCATCAGCCCATACATCAGCCGGTTCTTCGCTATCTGCAGCTTTTGCCAGCACTCCAGCCGGGCGGCATCGCTGACATCGGGGATTGTTTGGTTGGTCAGGCAGGAGGGGCAGTAGTCCTCTCCCGAATCCACCGACACAAGCCAATTGCAGGCGGCAAACTCCGAGTTCTTGCAGTAGCGGACAATCAGCTCGGGGTTCGCGAGCGGGTTAAAGCCGTCGCCCTCGGGCGCCGGTTCCAACGCGGTCAACAGCATGCCGTCCGGCAGAAAGCCGAGGGAGGAGTGGCAGCGTTCACAGACCGTATTCTCGAAATAGATCGGCTGCCCGCACTGCTGGCATTGGAATAACTTCATTGCTTGAATCCCGATGGCGTCCGTGTTGGGTGAGGGTCGTAACGACCCCCGCAGCAGGCGGTGCCTGCATTTCGCCGGGACTAACGACCAGGGGGCGGTTTGTGTTCCTCGCCTTTTCGCGATTGATCAGCGAATTTTGGCGCGCAGCAGCTGGTTGACCTGGGCCGGATTGGCCTTGCCGCCGGTCGCCTTCATCACCTGGCCGACCAGCCAGCCCAACACTTTTTCATTGCCGGCCCGGAACTGTTCGACCTGGCCCGGATTGTCGGCGACGACCTTGGCCACCGCCGCCTCGATCGCACCAGTGTCGGTGATCTGGCGCAGGCCCTTGGCCTCGATGATGGCGGCGGGATCGTCGCCGGTCTCCGCCATGATCTCGAACACCTCCTTGGCGAGCCGGCCCGAGACGGTCCCGTCGGTCATCAGGTCCAGGAGCTTGCCGAGGCTCGCGGCCGAGATGGGCGACTCGGCGATGCTGCGGCCCTGCTTGTTGAGCACGGCGAAAACGTTGGTAATGACCCAGTTGGCCGCCTGCTTGCCGTCGCGGCCCCGGGCGACCTCTTCGAAATATTCGGACGCTTCCTTCTCCGCGGTCAACACCGCGGCGTCGTAAGCCGTCAGCCCGTAGGTCTCGATGAAGCGCTGCTTGCGCTGGTCGGGGAGCTCGGGGAGGGTTGACCGGATGCCCTCGACCCAGGCCGGATCGAGGCGCAGCGGCAGCAGGTCGGGATCCGGGAAATACCGATAATCGTGGGCGAACTCCTTGGCGCGCATCGAGCGCGTCTCTCCGCGCCCGGAATCGAACAGCCGCGTTTCCTGCACCACCGTACCGCCCTGCTCGTACAGCGCCACCTGGCGGGAAGCCTCGTGCTCGATCGCCTGCATGACGAAGCGCACGGAATTGACGTTCTTCACCTCCGCCCGGGTGCGCAGCGCATTCTCACCCACGGGCCGGACCGAGACGTTGACGTCGCAGCGCATCGAGCCCTGCTCCATGTTGCCGTCACACGTCCCGAGGTAGCGCACGATCGAGCGCAGCTTGCGCAGGTAAGCGCCGGCCTCCTCGGGAGCGCGGATGTCCGGCCGGGAGACGATCTCCATCAACGCCACGCCGGCGCGGTTGAGATCGATCAGCGTCAGTCGCGGGTGCTGGTCATGCAGCGATTTGCCCGCATCCTGTTCCACGTGCAGGCGCTCGATGCCGATTTGCTTGGTCGAGCCGTCGGCAAGCTCGATGGTGACGCTGCCCTCGCCGACCAGCGGCCGCTGGTACTGCGAGATCTGATAGCCGGGCGGCAGATCGGCATAGAAATAGTTCTTCCGCTCGAACACGCTTTCCAGGTTGATCCGGGCGTTGAGCCCGATGCCGGTGCGGACCGCCTGCTCGATGCAAATGCCGTTGAGCACCGGCAGCATCCCGGGAAAGGCGGCATCGACCAGGCTGACCTGGGTGTTCGGCTCGGCGCCGAAATCGGTGGCGGCGCCCGAGAACAGCTTCGATCGGGAGATGACCTGGGCGTGGACCTCCAGACCCACGACCACCTCCCAGTCACCGCTGTCGCCATGAATCAGATACGCCATGCCGAGAACTTCTCTCTTCCTTCTGTCACGGCAGTGCTTATCGCCCGGCGTGGCCATGTGCAAGAGGAGCAAGCAATCCACGGTGCTGAACGGCGCCCGAAGTGGATCGCCACGCCCGCGTTTACGGGCTCGCGATGAGGGCAGCTTGCGGCGTCAGCTCGCCCGGTCGGCTCCGTTGACGGCGCGGCGGCGCTTGAGCAGAAACTCGCGGCCGATCTTCACCGAGGGGACACCGTCATATTCGACGATGTCTGCCGTGGCGTAGGTTTCCTTCCAGGTATCGGGCAGATAGGAGCCGGTGCCGATCGCATCGATCGGCGCGCCCACATCTGCCATCACCTTGCACTTCTGTACGTCGAAGCCGGACGAAGCGACAATGCGCACGCGCGGAAAGCCGGCCCGGTCGAGCTGTTCGCGCATGTGGAAGATCGCCGCCGCCGACACGCCGGTGCCGGTCAGGTAGCGCAGCTCCGTGTCGTTGCGATAACGGCGCACCGCCAGCGGCACGTTGCGCTCCAGCACCGCGTAGGACTCCTGTGGATCGAGCCCCTCCAGGAAACGGCCGCCGTGCGTGTCGAGCCGTGCCGCCAGCCGGCCGGCGGCGGCCAGATCGGGAAACCGGCGGCAGACCTCCAGGGTGTCCGTCACCTCCCGGCCGAAGTAATCGACCAGCACCGTCAGATCCTCGCCCGGAAACGTTTCGGCGAACATTTCGGCGGCGCGCAAAGTGGAGCCGGCATAGCCGATCAGGGCGTGCGGCATCGTGCCCAGGCCCTTGGGCTGACCGAAGTAGTGCGCCGTGGCGTCGTTGGCGTTGCCGATGAAGCCGCGCGCGCCCGACTGCCGCTTCGCCGCCTCCGAGCCGACGGCGGCAGCATAGGCCATCATCTCCGCCATTTCGATGCCGGCGCAATGGCGCGCGTCCATGGCAAGGAAGCCCACCTTCGGCAGGTCGCTGCACATGGTGAAGGCATTATAGGCCGCGACGCACGGTGCGCCGAGCTTCTGCAAATACAGCGTCTCCAGATCGACGAGATGGAAGAAGGAGCCGGTAATATACAGCAGCGGCTCGCCGGCGCCGACCCAATCCCCTTCGCGGTGATTGATGTCGATGCGGATGTCGATCCCACGGGCGTCGGCCACCTGTCTGAGCCAGCGGACCACCAACCGCGGCGTGAAGATCACCGGCCGGCGCATGAACACGGCATAGCAGACCGTCTTGTCGCCGAAGCGGCCGATCGTCTGCTTGGTTTTGACAAAGTAGCGGTCGGTCCACGGCTCAACGTCCGCGGGCGGCGGCTGCAGGACGCTGGCAGAAGGCTCCAGGAAGCTGCTTGCCGTACCGGTCTCGTCGTCCTTAGAGAGTAGCGAAAGCCCGGCTGAACTCTCGTTTGCGCTCACGGCTGCGGCCCTCCTTCAGGATCTCGGCCAGCAGGAAGGCCAGCTCCAGGGCCTGGCTTGCATTGAGCCGCGGATCGCAGTGGGTATTGTAGCGGGTACCGAGGTGAGCTTCTGTGATCTCCTGCGCGCCACCCACGCACTCGGTCACGTCCTGCCCGGTCATCTCGAAGTGCACACCGCCGGCATAGGAGCCTTCCGCCTCATGCACGGCGAAGAAGGTGCGAACCTCCGCGAGAATGCGGTCGAAGTGTCGGGTCTTATAGCCGGTGCTGCTCTTGACGGTATTGGCGTGCATCGGATCGGAAACCCAGACCACCCGCCGTCCTTCCTGGCCAACGCGGTTGATCAGGGGAGGGAGCTGCTCGGCCAGCTTTTCCGCTCCCATGCGGACGATCAGCGTCAGCCGTCCGGCTTCGTTCGCCGGATTGAGCATGTCGATCAGACGGATCAGGCCGTCGCCCTCGACGCCCGGCCCGATCTTGACGCCCACCGGGTTGCCGACGCCGCGCAGGAACTCGACGTGCGCGTCATTCGGATCGCGCGTCCGTTCGCCGATCCATAACATGTGCGCCGAGGTGTCGTACCAGTCGCCGGTCGTGCTGTCGACGCGCGCCAGCGCCTCCTCGTAGTTCAGCAGCAGCGCCTCGTGCGAGGTGAAGAAGCTGGTTTCGCGGATTTGCGGCGTGCTCTCCGAGGTCAGGCCGCAGGCGGCCATGAACGCCAGCGCCTCGTCCAGGCGGCCGGCCAGATCCTTGTAGCGGCTGCCCTGCGGGCTGTCGGCGACGAAGCTGAGGTTCCACAGGTGGACCTGATGCAGGTCAGCGTATCCGCCCTGGGCAAACGCCCGGATCAGATTGAGCGTCGCCGCCGACTGGTTATAGGCGCGCGTCATCCGCTGGGGATCGGGAATGCGCGCTTCCGGCGTGAACTCCATGCCGTTGATCATGTCGCCGCGGTAGGCGGGCAGGGTGACGCCGTCGATGGTTTCGGTGTCGGCAGACCGCGGTTTGGCGAACTGGCCGCCCAGTCTCCCCACCTTGACCACCGGTACGGCTGCCCCGAAGGTCAGCACCACCGCCATCTGCAGCAGCACCCGGAACATGTCGCGGATGTTGTTGGGATGGAATTCGGCGAAGCTCTCGGCACAGTCCCCGCCCTGAAGCAGGAAAGCCTTGCCCTCTGCCACCTGCGCCAGCAACCGTTTGAGCCGGCGCGCCTCGCCGGCAAACACCAGGGGCGGGAAATGGCGAAGCTCGCGCTCGACCGCTGTCAGCGCCGCGTCGTCGGGATAGGTCGGAACCTGCAGGATCGGGCGTTCGCGCCAGCTCTCCGGGCTCCAGGCATCGGTCATGCCACTCTCGTTCTGTCGTGCATCCATGCCGACAGGCTAAGCGTCCAGGCCCGGCATTTCAACAGGAGCGGGCGCAGGGGAAGCCAGCGTTTGTGTAACGGCCGAACTCAATCGGGGCCGTATTCCGCAATCGTCCAGGGCTCCGCCGCAGCTTCGGCCGACCAGGAGCGCATCGCGGGCAGATCCAGGATGGCATCGGCATAGTCCCGGCACGCCGCATCGAGCGCAACCTCGTACGTTTCAAAACGGGTGACCACCGGTGCGTACATGGCGTCCGCGTTGCTGAAGGTGCCGAACAGGAAGGGACCGCCGCTGCCGAACCGCTCGCGGCAGTCGCGCCACAGGGCGGTGATGCGGGCAATATCCTTTTCCACCTCGGGCGTGCGGCCCCGGCCCGGCAGATGCCGGCGCAGGTTCATCGGCATGTTGGAGCGAAGGGCGGTGAAGCCCGCGTGCATCTCCGCCGAGATGGACCGGGCATGCGCCCGGGCGGCGGGATCGGCAGGCCACAGATTCGCGGCGGGGAACAGCTCGGCCAGATATTCGAGAATGGCGATCGACTCCCAGATGGTCACGCCGCCGTGGCGGAGCACGGGCACCCGGCCGGCCGGCGACCACTGGACGATTTTCGCCGCGGTCTCCGGGTGACGCAGCGGGATGACCACCTCGTCGAACGGGGTGCCGGTCTGCTTCAGCGCCAGCCACGGCCGCAGCGACCAGGACGAATAGGACTTGTTGGCGATCACCAGGGTCAGTTCGCTCACGATTGGCCGCCTCCTTCCCGTCAACTTATGCCGCCTTAAACCTTATGACGTCGCCATGCGCGCTGCGGTCAGCGCTGCGACAATGCCGCCGTTCAACGCACAGGCAACCGCGAACAGGGAGAGAGCCCGGGCGACGTCGCGCGCCGTTGCCCGCGCCGTGCCGCTGCCGATCCACGGATCGTTGACCACCAGCCCTGGATAGCGCCTCGGGCCGGCCAGCGACAGGCCGAGCGCGCCGGCCATCGCCGCCTCCGGCCAGCCGGCGTTCGGCGAGCGATGCAGCCGGGCGTCGCGCAGCATGGTGCGAAAGCCTCCCGGTGCATCCGTTTCGGGCACCAGCGCCGCGGCGCCGCTCAGCAGCAGGCCGGAGAGCCTCGCCGGAACCAGGTTTATGACGTCGTCGAGGCGGGCCGGGGCCCAGCCGAACGCAAGATAGCGCTCGTTGCGGTAGCCCAGCATGCTGTCCATCGTGTTCACCGCCTTGTAGGCCAGCATTCCCGGCAGGCCGAACAGCACATACCAGAAGACCGGCGCCACCACGCCGTCGGAGAAGTTCTCGGCGCAGGATTCGATGGCGGCACGCGCGACGCCGTGCTCGTCAAGCTGGCGAACGTCGCGGCCGACGATGTGCGCGACCTCGGCGCGCCCGGCCTCCAGGCCCCGCTCGGAGAGCGCGAGGGCCACCGCCCGCACGTACCGGAACAGGCTGCGCTGCGCCAGCAGCGAGATGATCGCGGCGAGTTCGAGCAGCCAGCCGAACGGCACCTGCCTGCCTGCCCAAGAAATCACCCAACCCACCGTCGCGGCGACGCTCGTGACCACCACCACCACAAGCACACCGCGCAGCCGGCGATCGGCGAACGAGCGCTCGTTGCGGTTCAGCTTGCGATCGAGTGCCGCGATCAGCCCGCCGATCAGCCGCACCGGATGCGGCAGCCGCGCCAACGGCCCCCGAGCCTCGCCGAGCAGCGGCTCCAGGGCCATGCCCAGCAGCAACAGCAGCAGCGGATGAAACGGCAGGGCGGCAACGGCAGGCTCAAGCAGCGGCATGACAGGGACTCTTCCCGCCGCCGGCCGGCGCGTCAATGGCCGCGTCGATTCCAATCACAAGGGACGCCGTAGGGTGCCGTTGAGCGCAGCGAAACGCACCACGCACCACACCCGAACAACCTGTCGGCGAGCCCGCCGTTCACGACGAAGTTGGTGCAATTCGCTCCGCTCATGGGCACCCTGCGCGCTGGAGATTCACTGCGCAGCGGCGATCACGTGCCGCCATTGCTTGGCGGCCTGGGCCAGAATGCCAATTTCTGCAGGGCGGCGTGACATGTCACGGCTCGTGCCGCGCTTTGTTGGCGAGGCTTGTCGAAACGGAGGCAAATGCATGCGTGCTTCAGAGGCGCCCGGGACCGGCGATCAACTGGCGCAATCCGACACCGCGACCGCCGATGCAGCGGTCATCACGGTTCGGCCGCTAGCCGAGGTCATGACGAAGCAGCGAGTACCGTACTTTCTGGGAATTTCGGCGACGACGGCCGGCGCCCACAGCCTTTGCATGCACCTGATTTCCATTCCTCCCGGAGGGGCTGCCGAGCCGCACGTCCACCGTGGCTACGAGACCGCGATCTATCTGCTGGAAGGCCGGGTCCTCACGCGCTATGGCCCGGGACTGGCTCAGTCGGTGGTCAATGAGGCCGGCGACTTCGTTTACATCCCGCCGGACGTGCCGCATCAGCCGGTCAATCTCAGCAGCACCGAGCCGGCGCGTGCGATCGTCGCCCGCAACGATCCGAACGAGCAGGAGAACGTCGTCCTCTACGATCCGGGCGACGCCAGATCAGACGGATGACCGCTTCGCCTCCAGGTCGGAGCGGTACGCACCACGCACCACGCACCCGAGCGCCTGTCGGCGAGCCCGGCGCCCACGACGAAGTTGGTGCAATTCGCTCCGCTCATTGGCACCCTGTGCGCTGGGCCATTGAGTGGGCCCTGCGAGCGCGACCTGCGAGGTTTGACACTGTCGTCCGGCAGAGAGGGCTATGACCATTATCGATCTCAGCGGACTGCGTGTGCTGGTGACCCAGGCGGACGCCTTCATGGGGCCGGTTCTGTGCGAGGTCTTTGCCGGGTTGGGCGCCGATGTGGTGGCCGACGAGCGCGAGCAGGTCGAGCCCCGGGCGGCGGCGGCGGTCGTCCGTGACGCCGGGCGAATCGACGTCCTCCTCGCCAATCTCTCGGTTGCCGCACCGACGACGCCGGCGGTCGATGTCGGGGAGGAAGAATGGCGCGACGTCTTCGCGCGCCTGGTGGATCCGCTTCCCCGGCTGGTTCGGGCGGCGCTGCCGCAAATGATCGAGCGGCGATCCGGCAAGATCCTGCTGATCGGCAGTGCTGCGGCGCTGCGCGGGATGAAGCGGACCTCCACCTACAGCGCAGCGCGCGGTGCGCAGCTCGCCTACATCCAGGCGGTGGGGATCGAGGCCGCGCCGCACAATGTGCAGATCAACGCGATCGCCCAGAACTTCGTCGACAATCCGACCTACTTTCCGCCGAGCGTGCAGGCCGACCCCCGGTTCCAGGAACGCCTGAGGCGCGAAGTCCCGCTCGGCCGGCTGGTCACGCCGCGCGAGGACGCGCTGTTTGCCGCCTATCTATGCAGCGCCGCCGCCGATTGCTTCGTGGGACAGGTGTTTCCGATGTGCGGCGGCTGGGTCATGCGCTAAACGCCGGGAGAGCCTGGCAGAAGAGGCATCGCCGCCGCGTGCCGGTTTACTCGGTCGTCTTTCCGTCGAAGTGCTCGTGTGCCGCGTTGGCCTCTTTGCAGGTCCGATGGATGGTGCCATCGATATGCTCGGGCGGGCCGTAGATCGTGTAGAGCCGGAGCGGCTCCTTGCCGGTGCTGACGACATTGTGGCGCGCACCCTGGGGGACGATGATCCCGTCGTCGGCCGCCACCTTGTTGCAGGCCCCGTCGATCCAGACCTCGCCCGTGCCCGCTTCGATGCGGAAAAACTGGTCGCGGTCGTCATGGACCTCCTCGCCGATCTCGTCACCGGGCTGAATCGCCATCAGAACCAGCTGAAGATTATGGCCGGTGTACAGAACCCGGCGAAAGTCGTCGTTGTCCTCCGTAAGCTTCTCGATATTGCCGACAAAGCCCTTCATTCGTGGGTCCTCACCTAATCCAAGGTTGGTCACGGCAGCCGCGCCGGCGAGCAGCGGCGACACCTGGTGCACAACCAGTCGCCGGGCAGCGGCCGTTAACCTAGCACCATTCGCGGGCCGGCTTAAATCGCCAGTCGCCTGGCGGGTGCGGAGGAAACGGACGCATCGCCCGCCTCCTTCCGTCGCGTCGCGGGCGAGGGTCAGCGGGTCAGACAGCTCACGGCCGTGACGCCTGTAATTGCGCGAGTAATTGCGCGAGGATCGCCCCAGTGCGCAGCATACCAGCCGAGGACCTGCGCTGGGCGGCTCCGGCTCAGAACTGGAAGTAAATGAACGGTCGGTAGCCGGTGGGGACAAAACCAAGGGCCACCGCCGCGGCCGCACCGACCCCAACGGCGATGACGGGGAGCGGCAGGCGCTCAATCGCCTCGATCAGGCGGTAGCGGTATGACAGCCAGTGAACCAGCAGCAGTCCTCCCAGGATCGGCCAGGCCGGGACATCGAGGGATTTCGTTCCGGTCGACTGCAACGTTATGTAAGTCTTGGCCATCGCCAGGGCGGTGCTGATGTCGGCGGCGCGAAAGAAGATCCAGGTGAGGCTGACCCACCAGAAGGTCAGGAGCACGCCGAAAAAGCCCGTGATCCATGCCATCCGCCTGGCGTCATTGCGCGACTTCGGCAACAGACCGTTGATCACCAGCGCCGACCCATGCAGAAAGCCCCAGATCACGAAATTATAGGACGCACCGTGCCACAGTCCGCCCAGCAGCATCGTCAGCATGAGATTCCGGCGCTGCATCCACAGGCCACGGCGATTTCCGCCGAGCGGGACATAGAGATAGTCCCGTAGCCAGCTTGACAACGACATATGCCAGCGTCGCCAGAACGCCGTAATGCTGGCAGCAAGGTACGGCGCATCAAAATTCTTGATGAAGCGATAGCCGAGGAGACCCGCGGCCGCGATCGCCATGTCCGTGTAGCCCGAAAAGTCGCAGTAGATCTGGACGGCATAAAGCCACACCCCCGCGACGAGCGACCCGGTGGTGAACGTGCCCGGTGCCGCAAAAACCTGGTCCACAATGGGAGCCAGATTATCGGAGATGCAGGCCTTCTTGATGAAACCGACGGTAAACAGGAGGATGCAGGAGGTCGCCGGAACGTCACGCCAGTGCCTGGCGCCCTTCATCTGTGGCATGAAATCGGCGGCGCGAACGATGGGGCCGGCGACGAGCTGCGGAAAGAACGCTTTGTAGAAGGCGACATCGAGAAAGCGGGGCTCGGCTGGAATGACCCGCCGGTAAACGTCGATGACGTACGACATCGCTTGAAAGGTAAAGAAAGAAACACCGACCGGCAGCACAATGTTCAGGGTTGTCCGATTGACCTGAGCTCCCATCGTCGTCGCCAGATCGACCAGCGAGTCGGCAAAAAAGTTAAAGTATTTGAAGAAAAACAGAATACTCAGGTTGACGATCACCGCACAGGTCAGTGCCCAGCTGCGCCTCGAACTGCTGTCCGGCGCTCTTTC
>DAIQPV010000326.1:0-3501 GCA_036787145.1 Rhodospirillales bacterium | reverse complement strand
TCGAACCGCCCGGCGGCGGCATCCTGCATCAGCATCTGGATGCCGGGGCGCATCAGGCTTGCCCCCGAGAGCGCGTGGTCGGTGTAGCAGTTATGGATGCGCCAGCCTTCGCGGGCGGCGCGTTCCTGGCAAAGGCGGATCTGGTCTTCGATGGAGGCGTCGCGCTGATTGTCCGAGGAATAGCGCGCGTAAATGGCCACCGCGGTCATGTCGCTTCCTTGCGCCTGGCCGGAGCGTCGCCCGGCTGATCGTGCCTTTGACGGAGCGCTTTATAATCCCGCTCGGCGGCCCGGCGCGCAAGATATCGGACGAGGTCCACGAGCCGCGGATCGAGATCGTCCGCCGCTGCCGTGGTCTTGCGGGAGGTGCTGCGGGTCTTTGCCATGCGGGCCAGCATGCCACCGGCCCCGCCGTCCAAACCTCGCGCGGTCCTCGCGAGGGATCATGCGATATCTTCTGTCTTCAGCAGGACCGATCCGTCGGGCTCGGTTTGCCCGAGCAGGTACTTGCGGCGGACAAGGGCTTCGATGTTCGGCCGGTGTTTTGCGAAGGCCTTCATGACGTCGCGCTGGTCGGCTCCGAAATGGTCCTCCAGCGCTTCGCCGCTGACCGCGCAAGAAACCGCGGTCCCGCCATCCAGGCCGGTGAAGGCGACGGCATCACGCCTGCGGTCGTAACGCTCTTGCGGATCTGCGAACAACAGGGTTCTGGTGTCGGTCAGGCCGAGCGATTCCAGGATCGCCAGGACAGAGGACAGTTGAATGTCCTTTTCAGCCTGCTCGAAGCGCGAGATCGTTCCCACGCTGACCTGCGCGATTTCCGCGACGCGCTTTTGCGTTACGCCGAGCTTTTTGCGGCGGCGGACCGCCTCTTCGACAAGAGCCGCCCAATTGAATCGAAAGTCCCGTTCCATCGTCTCTCCATGTGATCGGCCAGTTTCGTCTTCAGCGGTCCCGGCACATCCCCGCACTCCCGGACGGTCTTCTGTGCAGCCGCAAGGCGTCCGCCCATATCCCGCACGGCGAGTTCGATCGCGCCCTCCGGGAGGCCGAACCCTGCGCCCAGAGCCAGAATGTGCTTGGGCTTGAGCGCGCCGATATCCAGATTGGCCGCGCCGCCCGCCGCCAGTGCCAGTTGCTGGTATTCGGGGTAGAGGGCGCTGGCGACCAGGTCGTAAGCAGGCGCGAGGCGCAGCCCCTGCGCGGTATGCATCATCGCGAAATTCTTGAGATGCGCGTCGGTGTTGCCGGTCAGGAAGCAGGCCAGCACCCGGCGGAACAGCTTTTCCGCTTCGGCCGGGATGCAACCCGGCGTTTCCCGAATGAACCGAGCCATGTCTTCGTAAGCGCCGTCGTATTTGGCGTCGCCGGACGGCTTGCCCAGAAGCTGGCTGAACTCCTCGAAATGCAGCTTTCGGCCCGTGCGGGTTCGGTCGAAACGCCCGACCAGCAAGGCCCTGTCCCGAAGACCGGTCAGGGCGGCAATCCGCGTGCGGACGATGTCGTCGCCCGGCAGCAGGGCGCGCACCGCTTCCGTGGTCATGTGCTCGATCTCGACGATGTCGGTCAGTGCGCCCGAAACAAGCTTGGCGATATAGGTGCTCGTCTCACCGGCGCGGGCCGGGCGAAACCCTTTGCCGTCCGCAACGGCGAGAAGCTTGGGCTGGATGCCGGACAGCGAGGCGCGGCTCGCCAGCGCCGCCGCGCTTTGTCCGTCCCCGAAATCAGGCGCGGGTTCCCGGGCGGGCGCGGTATCGATGACGGATACTGCGCCCGCGCAGTCCCGGCCAAAAGCCAGCAGCAGCCCAAAGCGGTCGTCGGGACTGATGCGCAGCGCCCGCGCCTGCGCGTTGCGCAGCCAGCCTTCGGCCACGAGATTGTCGAAGAACGGATGCAGCCCGCTTTCGCACCAGTACGGTTCGGCGCGCAGAGGCAAGGTGTGGGCGATCGCGGGCTCGCCGCTGGTCAGGTACCTTTCGTCATAGGTGAAAATGCAGCTTCGATCCCGTTCCTGCCGGATCTCTCCGGCTGGAACGTCGCGATAGAACACCTTTCCCCACAAGATCGACGCCATCATGCAACCTGTTGATTGATATCCAAAAACATCACTTGGAAAATAGATTATAATGCATATATGTGTGTTTCTCAAGATATGTGACGCAATATATTGCGCATCATGGCTTTCGAGCAGGGTTCGCGCGGTCCTCGCGGCGAAATCACGGGAAGAGACAACAATCGATCCCGTGAGAAACCCACGGGACCGAAAGAGCCGGGGTCAGAACCCCGGAGGGCGGGGCTGGCAGGCCCGCCTGCGGGCCAGCGCCCGGGAGATGGTCTCAAGGCTGGCCAGTGCGTTGCGCCGAGCGTCCGAGCCGGGGGCGCTGCGCGTCAGATCCTGCTGAACCTGCCGGTAGAGTTGATGAAGATATTCAAGTGTGCGGTGTTCCAGCTCCGCTGCTGTGACGATCCTGGACATCGTGTCCTCCTTTTCGTGTCGGAGGCCCCGACCATCAGGGCCTTTCCATGCGGACCCGGACACACAATCGCCAGCGGAAAGGCCCGCCATGGGCGGGGCGGAACGGCGGAAAAGGCAAGGACAGAAGAAACCGGAAAGGAACGGCGAGGAGCAAAAAACACCCAGGGTTGAAGGCTGAAAGCCGCGCGGCTCATGCAGGACATGATGGTGGTAGTTGGAGATCAGCCGCTACGCGGTGCTGCGAAAGAACGCTCTTCGGAGATCAGCAGAAATACATAGCATTTTAGGCAATGCTAATGTATTATTAAACAACCATAAGATATAGTGGGATAATACTTATGGATAACATAGGTTATTTACTGTGTGCCGCCGAATAGGGCTATGAAGCAGCAGATTGAGACCGATCACGCGTTCCAGCACTCCCGTGGTGTCACGCTCTACATCAACCCGACCGATGGTGAGGGGAACGTAGTCGGCACTATCCGGACCTGCACCATCGACATCCGCACCGTTGAAGGACACAGGTATCGGAACATTGAAGCAAGGCGTGCGGCGCTCCATGCGGCCGCTCGTGCGTGTGCTCGTGGCCGTGCCGTTCCGCCAGGTGCAAATACAGGCCGACCGCCATCAGGCTTCCCGCTGCGGCCAGCGTCCAGGTGATCGGCTCACCAAGAAGTGCAACACCGAGAATGGCGCCGACGAACGGCGCTAACGAGAAGTAGGCGCCGGTCCGCGCTGCTCCGAGGTGGCGCAGCGCCGCGACGAACAGGACCAAGCAGCTCGCCGAGCGTTGGAACATCTCCGCGAAGACTTTGGAGCGATGGCGCTGGGCCGGTGAAGGCCCGCGCTTCCTCAAGCTCGGCGGCCGCGTCGTCTACCGCCTCGCCGACATTGAGGCGTTCGAAGAAACGCAGCTGCGCAGCTGCACCTCTACCGATCCGACGAGCCTAACGGCGGCGCGCAGCGCCTGATCCGACTTTCCCGGCGGTAAGGCGGGCAATGTCCTGGCTGTCAATTTCACGGTGT
>DAIQPV010000325.1:0-3521 GCA_036787145.1 Rhodospirillales bacterium | reverse complement strand
GCAGCCGCGCCGGCGGCCGTTTGCACCGGGGCCGGGTCTTGCGAGGGAAGAAGCTCTGAAAATTCGGCCGCCCGGATGAGAAACTCGGCGCGATGTCCGTCCCCGGTGTCGGAGACGATCCGGTAGTCCATCCGCTGTGGCACCGTCATCGCGAACTTCCCCTGGTCGTCCGTCGTCGTTTCGGCGACGAGGCTTCCGTCGGGGCCCAGCATCTTGACGTCTACGCCCCGCGCAGCACCCATGCCGGCGAAATAGACGGAGCCATTGACCGTCGTGCCTTCGACGGTGGCAAAGGCCTTCAGTCTGTGCGCCTCGGCGCCCCCCGCGCCCGCGGTTAGAAGCAGTGCCGTGAGCGACGCCACGCGGATTGTCGAGCCGGCGACGGGACCGATCCCGGCGCCGCGCACCACGCCTGGTCCGGACCCGCGGCAACGGTATTCGCCCTCAGGCATCGGCCACAGCGGGACGAGACGGCAGGGAGGAAGCCAGCATCTCGGGCTTGGCCCGGCGCAGGAAGGTAGCAATGATCCCGGTCAAAGCAGCCTCCACCACCACCACCGGCAAGTGGGCGAACAACACGAGTTGCGCCGCCGGCAAGAATTCCCGGCCGCTGAGCCCCAGCGCCAATGCCACCGCGGCGCAGGTCAGGACAACGGACACGCCGCCGGCTGCAGCACCCCAAAACAGGGAAGACCGTGTCCGCAATGGCTTTGCGAACAAATACCAGCAGGCGACCGCCGGCAGACCCATGATCAGCGTATTGACACCGAGCACGGTAATTCCGCCGAACCCGAAGAACACTGCTTGCAGCAGCAGCCCGACGAAGATCGCCGGCACCGCCGCCCATCCGAGCAACACGCCCAGCAGCCCGTTCAGGATGAGGTGGACGTTGGACGGTCCTACCGGGACGTGAACCAGCGAGGCGACAAAAAACGCGGCGCTCATCAGCCCGACGTAAGGCACCCGGTCGCCGTCGATTTGCCGCAGTCCGTAGCCGACCGCCGCCACGGCCCCCACCGCCCCCGCCACGAGGACCGGCATCGACAACACGCCATCCACCAGATGCGCCACATCCCGCTCCTTCCCTGCCGTTTTGGCCTCTTCCAGACCACTTAGCGAACGGTGCGCCTACTTCATGTCGACGGCACGAACCCAGATCAGTCCGCCGCGCTCCACCGGCACCATGTCTCCCGTCGGCGCCGTCAGCTTCTTCGCCTCATCCACCACCAGCCCGGCAAAGCCCCACCAACCGGCGCGCGGCATGGCGTACGTGAACACCCCCAGGCTGTCGGCCTTTACCACCTGGGTGACAAACGCGCCGGCCGGGGCGGTTAGGCTGCCGTCGTTTTTCCACTCCACTTCGATATCCGCGAAGGGCACCGGTTCGCCGTCGGCTCGCACGATTCCGCGAAAGACGTTGCCGCTCCACACGCCGTAAGGCCGCGTCAGGGGTTCGATCTCGACGGGCAGCCCCACCTGCGCGTCCCAGCCTTCCTCGGCACCGAAGCCATCGACCACCACCTTGGTATAGTGGACAATCATCTTTCCTTCGGCAGGCTCCCAGTACGGAGCAGGTTCGAGGAAGAAGATGTAGTCGGCCGGAGCATCGACATCGAAGCGGGCCTGATAGGCCGATTTGCCGTCGACCTTTATCTCCTGCAGCGAGGCCATCAGATCACGCTTGTTGCCTTGCGCGACGACGCCAAAGCGGACCGGCTTGGCCATGTTCATCGTCGGCCCACGCTCGAAGGGGTGGGTGAAAGTGATCTCCAGCGTGATCGGATTGGCATTCCCATCCTCAACGATATCCGCAGACGGAATGAGCTCCTGAAAATGAGCCCGGGCGGTTGCCGGAACCCCGGCCCCAACAAGAACCATTGCACCTATCAAAGCTCGGCCGGCCTCTCCCCTATTTTTCATAATATTTTTTACCGTGCTATGTTGGATTGCCTGACGATAGAATGAGAGCGCTATTGAGCCAAGTCAGATTTTCGCCGCAGCCGCGCCCGTGAAAAAGATCTGCACGACAGCGCGCCGGAGCGTTCTCCTTTCTACCAGACGCAAGCGTTAACGTAACATGAGGCATTTCGAAGAGTGGCTGGAGCTGCCGCAGAATACCTGGTAAGACCCGCTTGGGGAGTACCGCTGCCTCACAAACGACATTATGATCGCCCCAATAAAGAAGTAGATGTTCCCGTGTTCCAATTGCTGCCAAGATCAGCAACCGAACTGGCCCTACGAGGATCAAGCTACTGTTGACCGACACAATCGCTCTTGTCGACGACGACCGAAACATTCTGGCGTCTGTCTCTATGGCTCTGGAAGCCGAAGGCTTCCGTGTACTCCAGTACGCCGACGGCACGGAGGCACTCTCCGCCCTTTCCCGCCAGGCAGTTGATCTGGCCATCCTCGACATCAAGATGCCGCGCATGGACGGCCTGGAGCTGCTCACTCAGCTTCGCCAGACCAGCGACATGCCCGTCATTTTCCTGACATCCAAAGATGACGAGCTTGACGAAATGCTGGGTCTTCGGATGGGTGCGGACGACTATATTACCAAACCGTTCTCGCAGCGGCTGTTGATCGAGCGAATCCGCGCTGTCTTGCGACGCCGCGGGCCGGCCGCCGCGAACGACACTGAATCCGAGGTCATGCGCCGGGGCGATCTCATCCTCGACGAGATCCGTCACCTCTGTACGTGGCGCAATATGGAAGTAAGCTTGACCGTGACCGAGTTCCTTCTCGTACAGGCGCTGGCGAGACGTCCAGGCCATGTCAAGAGCCGCGACCAGCTGATCGACGCCGCCTATGGCGAGCACATCTATGTCGATGACCGCACCATCGACAGCCACATCAAGCGACTTCGGAAAAAATTCAAGGATGTCGACGCGGATTTCGCACAAATCGAGACCCTCTATGGAGTCGGCTACCGCTACCGCGCCACCTGACTCCATGCCGCGCCACAGGCGCAAGCGGTTCCGTCGTTTCAAAATCTCATTAATTACGCTGCGGATCCTTGCAGTAAATCTGCTGGCGCTGGCGTTTCTGTTCGCCGGGATGCTTTACCTTGACGAGTATCGCCGCGGCTTGATCGCCGCCGAACTGGCGACCATGCGCAGCGAGGCTAATCTCTTCGCGGCCGCGATCGGCGAGAGCACCGCCTTCGCGGACCCGACGAAGGGTGAAGGACTGACGCCCCTCATCGCCCAGCAAATGGTGCGCCGGATGGCCGGCACCTCGCAGCTGCGTGCCCGCCTGTTCGACGACAACGGCCTCATGGTGGCAGACAGCCTGTTACTCGGCGGTCCCGGGGGCGTCGTTCAGATCGAAGAGCTGCCCGCGCCGCGAACCGAGGGTGAACAGCTGATCGATCTGCTCTCTGTTTACGATCGCTTCCTGTCGCGTCTGTGGTCGCCCGCTGATCTGCCGGTGTACTCGGAAAACCAGGTTCAGCGCGCCCGCGATTACCCGGAAGTGATGCTGGCGCTGTCCGGCGACACCGCAACGACGGTGCGCTCTGC
>DAIQPV010000324.1:0-3542 GCA_036787145.1 Rhodospirillales bacterium | reverse complement strand
AACACAAGGGGACAAGAAAATGGACGTGAAGGGTCAAGCGGCAATCGTTACGGGCGGCGGCTCCGGTCTCGGCGAGACCACCGCGCGCGCGCTGGCGGCAGCGGGCTGCAAGGTCGCGCTGTTCGACGTCGTCGCCGACGCGGCAGAACGGGTAGCGAAAGACATCGGTGGCGTCGCCTGCGTTTGTGACGTCACCAACGGCGAGTCGACCGAAGCCGCCGTCGCCAAAGCGCGCGAGGCCAACGGCGTGGCGCGCATCGTCGTGCAGTGCGCCGGTATCGCGCCACCGGCGAAAATCGTCGGCCGCAAGGGCCCCCATGCCCTCGATCTGTACGCCAAGGTAATCGGTGTCAACCTCATCGGCATCTTCAACGTCATGCGGCTCGCCGCCGCCGACATCCTGACGCAGGAACCGCTGGCCAATGGCGAGCGCGGCGTCATCATCAACACCGCGTCGATCGCCGCGTTCGAAGGCCAGGTCGGACAGGCCGCGTATGCGTCCTCGAAAGCCGGCGTCGTCGGCCTGACGCTGCCGTCTGCCCGCGAGTTTGCGCCGTCCGGACTGCGCGTCGTCTGTATCGCCCCGGGCATCTTCAAGACGCCGATGATGGCAGGCCTGCCCGAAGAGACGCAGACGTCGCTGGGCAAGGCCGTACCGTTCCCGTCGCGGCTGGGCGATCCGGCGGAATACGCCAAGCTGGCGATGCACATCATCGACAATCCGTATCTGAACGGTGAAGTCATCCGCTGCGACGGCGCACTGCGGATGCAGGGCTAACCAGGGCCTTTCGCCCGCCAGGTACAGGCTGACCCCATCCTCTCATCCAGCGGATGGGGTCAGGACCGACTCAGGGGGTTCATGAAATACGACGGCGAGGCGTTCGAGGCCGATATCCCGCCGGAAATCCTGGCGATCCTCGGGGATGCCACGGCACCCCACAGCCAGCCGGAGCAGGCGGAACAGGCGATTGCCGTGGCCTTGCAGCGCGCCCCGGACAACCTTGGTCTGCGGATCGTCGCCTATGGGTTCTACTTCTACAATAACCGGTTGAAAGAGGCGCTTCCCCACGCCGAGGCATGTCTGGCGATTGCTGCCGGCACCCTGGGCTTGCCTGGGGACTGGCGCAGTGTCAGCGCGGAAAGCGCCGACTTCGGCGTGCTGGAGCAGCCGCAGCGGGTTTACCTGAAGTCGCTGGTGGCGCTGGGCTATTGCCGCGCCCGGCTGGGCGACCTCGAAGCCGGCGAAGCCCTCTTGCGCAAGGCTGCAAGCCTGGATCCGCAAGACCAACTCGGCGCCACGGCCCTGGCCGATCTGGTCGCCCGCCGCGGCATCGACAACGAGGACGAAGAGTCGTAGGGCGCGATGTGCCCCCGCGGCAGCGCCGTCCAGAAGGTGAGGGCCTATCGAAATCCTCTCCCGATCCAGCGGGGTGCCGGCTGACCAACGTCCTTCTTAACTCCCGCTGCCGGATCAATGTGAACGGGTTCACAGACGCCGGTAGGCGGGCTCCATAGTCTACCCATTCTCCGCAAGATAAGTTGTCCTGGTGTTTCTTAAGCGCGCTGGGATGAGCTGTCTTTGATACTTGAAGATATGGGGCGGGCGTCAGATGTCTGATTATGGAAAAAACTATGGAACATATCCGATGCGGGTGCAGGTGTTGCCCGGGTCGGAGGCAGAGCGTAAACACTACGGGGCAGCGGCGCGTTACAGTGACGAAACTGCCGGGCGGGAAGCTTTACCGCCCGGTGTTACCCCATCTCCGCAAGACGATCTGGTCTTTCGCGGTGGCAAGGTCGTGCCTCAGATGGGCTTCCAGAATATCTACCTGGGTCGCCCGGCCGACTTCGCGCCAGGTGATGTGGAGTCGATCGACGACGCGATCGAGCGCCTGATGCGCGACGAACGGTTGAAGGCCATCATTCAGCAATACTTTTCCGAGAACGTGCTGTCCTATGACGTGGCGAAATCGGTCATTCTGGATGAACCCAGACCGGTTCAAATGGGCGAGGCCGATGTTCAGAACAAGATTGTGGACCTGTTCGATCGCCGCCTGATCCTTGGTTCCGACCATGATCGAACGTGCTTCAACCTGGTGCTTCCTCCCGGCACAATCCTGACGCTGGACGACTCCTCGTCTCGGGAGGGGTTAGGAGGTTACCATGGTTCGGTGCATTTCCGCCGGCAAGGGCAGAACCGAACCCTCTACTATTCCGCCAACGTCTACTCTGAGAACAGGCCAAGCGGACGGAATGGAATCCCGGTCTTCTCACAGCCCTGGAAGAACATCGTCTGCACATTATACCACGAGCTTGTGGAGTTTCAGACCGATCCGGATGTTGGTGACGCCATTCGTCAGCAAGATCGGCGCTTCATCGGGTTCAACTCCAATCGTGGCCACGAGATTGGTGATCAGCCGATAGCGGCCAATTCTCTCGACAAAGTCTTCAGGGAAGTGCTTACGCTTCCCGGCCCGCGACCGACGCCGGTTCAATTTATGTACTCCAACAAAGTGCACGGCGCAGAGGGCCCGGACGAAACACCCGGCCGCGAACGCACCATCGGCGGCCCGGCACTCGCGGCGGCCTCAGCGCCACAGCCGGCCGCGACCGACCCAAGATCGGTGTGACCCGGCGGTTTGAGAGATCTCCCGGCGGGCCGTGACTTTCCTTTGTCGTGGTCCGCCCTCTCAGCCCGCCCCATGGTGGAAGGTGTGCGGCCGCCTCAGTTGAAGAAGGCGTCGATGTCGTCCTGGGAGATTTTGTTCTTGTCCAACTGCGGGCCGCAGAGCAGATCAGCCTCGTCAGCGGCGGCATGTTGCGGACGAGGCGGGGCCATCGGCGTCAGGTCCTCGAAGGCCTGCGTGCCGCCCAGGATCTCGATCATCCGCTCTACCCGCTGCTCGATGAACTTCATCGCGTTGACCACCTTGGTGATCCGCTGGCCGGTGATGTCCTGAAAGTTGCACGACTCGAAGATGCGGGTCACCTGCTCGCCGATCTCGTCGAGTCCGGCCCGTTCGTCGGGATCCGCGGCCTGGTTGCGCAGCCCGGTCACCAGCGCGTCGATGCGCTCGCTCGCGGCCAGGATGCAGTCGGTGGCCGATTCCGTCGCCTGCACCACCGCGTCGAGCTCGTTGGTGGCGGTGGCCAGCGACGCCGGCGGTTCACCCATGGCGCGCAGGGCCGCAATCTCGCGCTTCGTCTCGGCGATGGCGCTCTTCAGGGCCCGAAGCTCGATCAGCAGCGTCGGGGAGCCCGAGCCGGCTTCTTTTGCCGGCTCGGACTCTTCCCCAGGGTCAGGCGTCTGTCCGGCCGATCTCTGCTCAGCCGATCTCTGCTCAGCCGGTGGCGGGCCGCCGAGGCGGCGGGCGATGTCGGCGAGCGCCGCCATCAATTCGCGATGCCGGGCCTCGGCCTCGCCGCTGCTATCTGCGGCTGCAACCGGGGTCCGCGGTCCGGAGGATGTTGCAGCGACCTTGCGGATCTCGGCGGTGAACGGCCGCTTTTGCGCACTTGAGGACATGGACGGTCTCTCGACT
>DAIQPV010000323.1:0-3579 GCA_036787145.1 Rhodospirillales bacterium | reverse complement strand
GACCTGGCTTTGTTTCTGAAGACGACGCCGCTGTTCAGCGCGGTGGCTCTGGAGGACATCACCCGCTTCGCCCGGTTGGCGGAGACTGTGACGAAGGGGCCTGGAGAGATCATCGTCAATGCGCTGGAGCCCGTCCGGCATATTCATGTCGTTCGCAGCGGCGCCGCACATCTCGTTCTCGACGGTGCTGCTGTGGAGACACTGGAAGCGCATCGGTCATTCGGAGAAATGGCGCTATTCGGCGAAGAACTGCCTCGGGTTTCGCTCCGGGCAGCAACAGAGACGGTCCTGGTGCGGTTTCCGCTCAGCCTCTTCGCCGATCTCGTCGCTGAGAACCCCGACGTGCTCAGCCCGCTCGTTCTCGATCTGAACACGCGGATCAACACCCTGTACGGTCGCTTGTCCGCCGCCAATCGCGTCGCCCCGGCCAACAACACGACGAGCGAGCAGCGAGCGAAGTCTGGCCTCGCTCCCATCGCCAGCGTCGCAGCGGCAGCCTGCTGAAACCCGCCGGCGCTTGTCTGTCCCGGCGCGGCGCTCCCTTGCTCTTCCCTTTCAGCGTACTCGCCAGTTGCCGGCTGGGTTAGGGCACGGTAAGCCTGCGGCAGACATGCAAGAGCCGGGACCGGGAGGCCGTCGAATGAAAGAGATCTACCACGCGCTCGTGCTGAACATGCACCAGCCGCCCAGTAACCTCGACGACCTCCTTGAGCACAATGCGTGGGAAGTTAAGGAGATCCTGTTCGCCTACGACCGCATGGCGCGGACGCTTTGGTCCTATGAAGACCTGGCGCGCGTTCATTTGTCGATGTCAGGGACGCTGCTCGAAACGCTGACCCACCCCGCTTTCCAACGCCGGGTTTATGGCACGGTGGATTGCGGGACCCTGCTATGGGGGCTGCAGAACACCAAGATTTTCGAAATCCTGGGCACCGGCTATTACCACCCCGTACTGGCGCTGATCCCCGAGGCCGATTGGGATGAGCAGATCGGCCGGTGGCTGGCGCTGGCCCGACATGTCTTCTGGCGCGAACGCTTCGCGGGGTTCTGGCCCCCGGAGATGGGGTTCGACGAGCGGCTGATCCCGCATCTGAAGCGTGCCGGCTACCGCTATGTCATGGTCGATAGCGAGTATGTCGATCCGCTGGATTCGATGAGCTGGCAGGAGCTGCGTTATCGCCCACACATCTGCGCGTTCGAGGGCGAGGAAATCGTGGTCGTCGTTCGCGACCGTGACCTGTCCAATGCGCAGCTCTCCGGCATGGAATACGGCTGGTTCATCAACGAACTGATCGAGCGAACCCGCTGGTGTGATTTTCCGCCGCTGGTCGCAACGGCAACCGACGGCGACAACGGCGGCTGGTTCCGAAACGTCAACCCGTTGGCCAACTTCTGGAATTACTTCTATCAGAACGCCCTGGACGAGGTTCGTGCCGGCAACTCACCACTGCGCCCAACCTTTATCGACGCCTATCTCGATCGCTTTGGTGCGCACGGCCGCGTGCAGGTGAGGCGCGGCGCCTGGAACACCGACACGCACCACGGTTGGGATTTCCATCAGTGGCAGGGGGGTCAAACGCAGCGCGATGCGCTGGGCCGGATCTACGACCTCTCGGGCCGTTATCACCAGTTCGCCGAACGCGGACGACAGGGCCGCGATGCCGAACTCTCGCGGCTTCTGACCGAGGCGCACTGGCACCTGCTGCGGGCCGAGACCAGCTGCAATCTCTATTGGGGTGATGCCTGGGTCTGGAAGGTTCACAAGGATCTCGACGACGTCGCCTGGCACCTGGGCGAGGCATCGGTGATTCTCGGCCCCGAGCCGGCGCCTTCCGCCTCCGCCACGGATGCGCCGTCGGCAACGCTAACCGGGCCCGAGGCATTGGACTGTTCCGCCGATGCCGCCGCCCGGGATCGCGACCTGACATCCGAAGACGATCGTCTTCCGTAAGGCTTCGGATGCCGGCAGCCCACGCGGACAGGGGTGCAGACCCGCCCGGCAATCTTAAACCGGTTGCTTAAGTCCGCGCGTCAATGGCCTGCGAGCCTTGGGTTGGTCCGAATCGGGAACGAACGCCTCGCGAACAAGAGGAAGCGGTATCCCAGTTCCGCCGGCGACGTCCCAAGCCTGGCCTTCCGGCGTCATCCCGGCCGGCTGTGGCTTCGGTGGCGCGGAAAGACCATATAATCGCGAGCCACTCGGCGATCTGCGTTGCCGCAGCCAGGGTCCCCGCCGGAGCTATCACCAAAAACGGGGCCGGGAGGGAGGGATGACGGGATGCTCAAAGGCAAGGTGGCGATCGTCACCGGTTCCACCAGCGGCATCGGCCTCGGGATCGCCCGCGCTCTGGCAGCAGAAGGTTGCCGCATCGTCCTCAACGGACGCCGCCTGAGCGAAGAGATCGAGGCGACACGCATCGAGATCGCGAACCAGACCGGTGCCGAGGTCATCTTCCAACGCGCCGATATGAGCAGGCCGGCGGAGATTTACGCTCTCGTGGACGCCGTCGCCGATCACTGGGGCCCCGCCGACATCCTCGTCAACAATGCCGGCGTTCAGCACGTGGCACCGATCACCGAGTTTGCCACGGAACAGTGGGATCTGGTCCTGGCGACGAACCTTGGTTCGGCCTTCCATGCCACCAAGGCGGTGCTGTCGGGGATGAAGGCCCGCAAGTGGGGCCGCATCATCAACATCGCTTCCGCGCACGCCCTCGTCGCCTCGCCGTTCAAGGCGGCCTACGTCGCGGCCAAGCACGGCATGCTTGGGCTTACCAAGGTCACCGCTCTGGAAACGGCGGAAGAAGGCATCACCTGCAACGCCATCTGCCCCGGCTACGTCTGGACACCGCTGGTGGCGGGGCAGATCGAGGATCAAGCCCGTGCGCACGGCATCCCCCGCGACGATATCGTCCGGGACGTCATTCTCGCGCCGCAGCCGACCAAGCGATTCATCCAGGTCGACGAGGTGGCGGCGTTGACGGTGTTCCTGGCCTCGGAGGCCGGCCGATCGATCACCGGGGCGGCCATCCCGGTCGAGGGCGGCTGGACCGCGCGTTGAACCACGGCGCCGGCCGCCCCCCATCTTCTGCTATCGGGGATTTGTCATGCAATTAACGTTTGTCGTCCTCTACGGATCGGTACGCAGTGAACGGCAGGGGATCAAGTACGCGCGCTTTCTCGAGGCCCAGCTGAGGACGCGGGGACATGCCGCCACCCTTGTCGATCCGCTGCACTACCGGCTTCCGCTGCTCGACAAGATGTACAAGGAGTACCCGGCCGGCGCAGCCCCTGCCCCGCTACCCGAACTGGCGGAGATCATCAAGGCGGCCGACGGCTTCCTGATCGTCAGCGGCGAGTACAATCACGGCATTCCTCCGGCGCTGAAGAACATGCTCGATCATTTTCTCGAAGAGTGGTTCTGGCGGCCATCCGCCATTGCCTGCTATTCCGCCGGCGCCTTTGGCGGCGTGCGGGCGGCGATGCAGTTGCGCGCCACCCTCGCCGAACTCGGCATGCCGAGCATCCCGTCGATCCAGCCAATGCCGAAGGTGCAGGATCACTTCGACGATGACGGGA
>DAIQPV010000322.1:0-3581 GCA_036787145.1 Rhodospirillales bacterium | reverse complement strand
GAGCCGATCGGCCCGTGGCAGGCGGCGGGCGCTGCCGTCATTCTCGCCGGAATCGTGCTGGCCCGCCGCGGCAGCCTCGGCGGTCCCTAGCCGATTCCCCGGCTGCCGTCCTCCTGTTCGCCGGGATGGAGCCAGGCCAGCGTTTCGGCCAGCGCCACCACTCTGCCGATCACCAGCAGCGTCGGCGCGGCCCGGCCGAGTGCTTCGATGCGGGCGGGCAACGCGCCCAGCGTCGATACGATCGTCTGCTGCTCGGGCCGGGTGCCGTCGATGATCGCGGCCGCCGGTGTCTCGGCCGCAAGGCCGTGGGCGATCAGCCGCTCGGCGATCAGCCCGACGTTGATCCGCCCCATGTAGACGACCAGGGTCGTGTCCGGATCGGCGAGGCTCGCCCAGTTGAGGTCGAGGCCGCCGTCCTCCTCCTGGGTGTGGCCGGTGACGAAGCGGACGCCGTGGGCAAGGCCGCGATGGGTCAGCGGAATGCCCGCGTAAGCGGTGCAGCCGGAGGCCGACGTCACCCCCGGCACGATGACAAAGGCAAGGCCGCTGCGGGCCAGCGCGGCGGCTTCTTCTCCGCCGCGGCCGAACAGGAACGGATCGCCGCCCTTCAGCCGCACCACCCGGCGGCCGCTGCGCGCGAGGCTGACCAGCAGCGCGTTGATCTCCGTCTGCGGCATATGGTGGTTGCGTGCGACCTTGCCGGCGAAGATCCGCGTCGCTCCGGTCGGAATCAGAGTCAGGATGGCTTCGGAGACCAGCTTGTCATAGACGACCACCTCGGCCGCCTGCAGAACGCGCAGCGCCTTGAGCGTCAGCAGATCCGGATCGCCCGGGCCGGCGCCGACGAGATGGACCGGATGCACCGTTTCGCCCAGTGACCGCGCTCCGTGGTGGGGTCGCCGTCGGCGAGTGCCCTTTTTGCTACGTCAGTCTCGTAACCCAAGCACACCGGCTCGGCAAGGGCGGGTGCGCGATCGCGTCACGCGATGGCAGGAGACACTTGGATTTCCGTTACGGTGCAGCAATACTGCACGACCAACATACCGCCGCCGGGTTATCCCAGTTGCGCGGAGCGGGACAAAGCGGGTGGCCAGCGAGACAGGAACGAAAGGACGGCGACGCCAGCGGCTGATCGGTTTCTGGCTGCTCCTGATGGGCGGCATGGTCGTGGTGATGGTGGTGTTGGGCGGGCTGACCCGGCTGACCGACTCGGGCCTGTCGATGGTTGAATGGCGGCCGGTCACCGGCTGGCTGCCGCCTCTGTCGCACGCGGCGTGGGAAGAGGCTTTCGCCGCCTATCGCGCCTTCCCGGAATACCAGAAGGTCAATGCCGGGATGACGCTCGCTCAGTTCCAGGACATCTACTGGCTGGAATACGTCCACCGGCTGTGGGGTCGGTTGATCGGCGTCGCCTTCGCCCTGCCGCTGATCGTCTTCATCGTGCGGCGCTGGATCGACCGTGCGCTGGCCTGGAAGCTCGTCGGCATTTTCCTGCTCGGCGGGCTGCAGGGAGCGGTCGGCTGGTTCATGGTCAAGAGCGGAATGATCGACCGGCCCGATGTCAGCCAATACCGCCTGGTCGCCCACTTGGGCATGGCATTGGTCATCTACAGTGCTATCCTGTGGGTGGCGATGGGCCTGCTGGCGGGCCCCGCGCCGTCCACGTCTCCGGTGTCGTCCCGGGTCGCCAACCGGGCGCGGGCGCTCGCAGGCCTGGTGTTTCTCACCATGCTGTCCGGCGGCTTCGTCGCAGGTCTCGACGCCGGCTATGCCTACAACACCTTCCCGCTGATGGACGGAGAGCTGATTCCCGCCGAAGCCTTCGGCCTGTCACCCTGGTGGCGGTCGCTGTTCGAGGATGTCGCGACAGTGCAGTTCATGCATCGTCTCCTGGCAATGACGACGCTCGGCGCCGTCCTCGCCTTCCGTCTGTCGCTTCGCGGCATTGCGTTGCCGGCGTCGTCGCGACGTGCCACCAATCTGCTGGCCGCCTGGGTTGTGGTGCAGTTCGCCCTCGGCGTAGCAACCCTGCTGAGCTTCGTCGCCCTGCCGCTGGCGGCGCTTCACCAGGCGAGCGCATTGATCCTGTTTACCCTAGCCCTGTGGTGCGCCTTTGCCCTATCGGCGGCGTCGCCGTCGTCCTGGTCGCCGGCCGCCCTGCCGGACAGGGGAGTGGCATGACGGCGTGCGTCCTTGTTCGCATCAGGGCCCTTCTTGGGTGCGTGTTGATCATCACCGACGCCTCCTGCCCAATTGTACAAGATGCGCGGTGAACCATATACTTTGCGAGAACCGGGGGCCGGGATAACCGGGCGAACGGCCGGCGCTATCCGGCCCGGCTGCCTCGCGGCGAGGCTGGACCCGTGTCCAATGTGGTGCGGATGGAGCGCTGGGTGAGGCTTTCAGGAAACCTGCGGACGATCGTCGTGGTGGCGGTGCTGGCAGCGGCGGCGTTCGGCTTTTCGCCCGTCCTGAACGGTTGTGCCGGAACCGCCGGCAGCGGCCTGCAATACGCCCAGGTGGGAACGTCCGATGCGCATCGCTGGAGCGACAGCGCGTCCGGCGACGAACTCGCCCGGTTCAACGCGATTTTCGCCACCTACGCCAACGATCCCGGGAATACACGCCAGCTCAAGCACTTCCGCGACGCCTACAAGCGAATTCGGGCGACCTATGTGGACGATGTTCCGGAACGCCGCCTCATCGATGCCGCCATCGACGGCGTTCGTGATAAGAACATGGCGCCCGGCACGATGTCGTCCACCGCCGTCGTCGAGGCGGCCCTCGACGCCATGACGGCGGCTCTCGATCCGCATTCCGCCTACCTCAATCCCGAGGAGTTGCGGGAATCCGAGATGGTGACGTCGGGCGAGTTCGGCGGGCTCGGCATCCAGGTGACCCAGGAGGAGGGCCGGATCAAGGTCATTTCGCCGATCGAGGGGACGCCCGCCGACCGGGCCGGCATCAAGCCGGGAGATGTGATTTCAGCCATCGACGGGAAATCGGTGGAGGGGATGAGCCTGCGCGACGCGGTGAACGCGATGCGCGGCGAACCGGGAAGCCGTATCCGTCTGGGCATCCAGCGGGATCAGAACCCGCCGTTCGACGTGGCGATTACCCGGGCGATTATCACCATCGAGCCACTGCGCTGGCGCCTGGAAGGCAACGTCGGCTACCTGCGCGTGGTCAGCTTCAACGAAAAGGTCGCCGACGGCGTGGAGCAGGCGATCGCCGAGATGAAGCGGAACACCAACGGCAAGCTGCAGGGGCTGGTGATCGACCTGCGCAATAACCCGGGCGGTCCGCTCGACCAGTCGCTGGCCGTTTCGGACGAGTTCCTGAATTCCGGCACCATCGTCAGCATCCGCGGCCGCGAGCTGGGATCGGACCGCACCTTCCGGGCAGAGCGCGGTGATCTGCTTGATGGGCTGCCGATCGTCGTGCTGATCAACGCCGGCTCTGCTTCTGCTTCGGAGATCGTCGCGGGCGCCCTGCAGGACCACCAGCGCGCCACGCTGATCGGCACCCGCTCGTTCGGCAAGGGCTCGGTGCAGACGGTGATGCGGCTGCCGGTGGAAGGC
>DAIQPV010000321.1:0-3621 GCA_036787145.1 Rhodospirillales bacterium | reverse complement strand
CGCGCACGGGGAGCAGCGGCACGTGCCGGTGGTCAATGCCCCGATGCTCGACTTCGACCCGCCCGACCAGCGCCGCAACCTGCCGCGTGCGGTTGCCTGCCTCGACGATCTGCTGGCGGCCGGGCATCGGGTGTACCTGCACTGTACGGCCGGCTGTAACCGGGCGCCGCTGACGGCGCTCGGCTATTTCACCTTCGTAGAAATGCAGGCGCCGGACGCGGCGATGGCGCTGTTGACGGAGGGCCGGCCGCAGTCGGATCCCTCCTGGGAGGCCTACGGCGGCTGCCGGGCCGACCTGGTGTCGGTGCTGCGCGAAAACATCATGGTCCGCGCTTATTATCTGTCGCAGGAGCAGCCGGACGTGGATCCGCAAGCCCACTGGGGCCAGGCCGAGACCGAATCGATCCGTGCGGCTTTCGTCAACGGACGGGCGGTTCCGCGCGACCGCCTTGATCCCAACCGGGATTAGCAAGGGCCGGTCGGGGATGCTGCACTTCCAGCGCGGGGAAAACTGCCTTTGGCTGCCGCCCGCCGGCGCCGACCCGGCAAACGCCGGGCCGCTTCCGCTGTTGCTTTTCCTGCATGGGATCGGCGAGCGCGGCTGGGGCCGAGACGACCTGCCGCTGGTCGGCCGGTGGGGGCTCCCCAAGCTGCTTGCCGGCAATGGTGCTCCCGCGCTGTCTCTCCCCTACCCGGTCGTGGCGCCACAATGCCCCGGCGACGCGCGCTGGAGTGATCCGCCGGTGCTGGCCGCCCTCGGGCGGCTGCTGGATCGACTGGTCGAGGATGGTGAAGCGGACGCGCGCCGCCTCGCCGTCGCCGGCTTCAGCATGGGCGGTATCGGGGCCTTCTGCCTGGCTTTGCAATCACCGGGTTGCTTTGCCGCCCTGGTGTCGGTCTGCGGCGCCTGTGAGGAGCCCGACCGGCTGGAGGAACTCGCCCACCTGCCGCAGTGGATCGCGTGGGCGGAGGACGATGAGATTGCCCGGCTGAGTGCCGGTTCGGAGGAGGTGGTGGCGCGCCTGCAACGCTACGGCAACCTGGTGGCCAGGCCGTACCGCCTTGGAGCGGCGGGCGAAGACAGCGCGCATGCACGCACCGCCGACGCAGCCTGCGCCGAGCCGGAGCTGCACCGATGGCTGGCGCGCAAGCTGGCGGTCGATTGAGCCCCCCCTGCCGGGCGAAGCCCGTCGCGGACGAGCGCGACGCGATCCCCCAGCCGCAACCCGGTGAAGCCGGATTGCGGCGCCCGCTGTCGCGGGCTCGCAAAGACCCCCGTCCGGCCCGTTTCGAGGCGCCCCTGCCGGTGAGCTAGCCTTCCGTCACCAGTTTCAGGCCGATAATGCCGGCGACGATCAGACCGATACAGGCGAGGCGAAGTGCTGCGGTGGATTCGCCGAACAGCACCATGCCGAGGATCGCCGTGCCGACGGTCCCGACGCCCGTCCACACCGCGTAGGCGGTTCCCACCGGCAACGTCCTCAGCGCGACGCCGAGCAGCCCCAGACTGATGACCATCGAAAGAACGGTCGCGATCGTCGGGACGACGCGGGTGAAGCCGTCGGTGTACTTCAGCCCGATGGCCCACCCCACCTCGAAGACTCCGGCGATGAAAAGGGTGATCCAGGCCACCGGGATCCCCTGCCTCATGCCAAGCGTCAGTCTCTGCCGGATCGCGCTCCTACCTCACGTCCTTGGCCTCGCTGGCGACCAGAACCAGCTCCGGTTCGTCGGCCTCTTCTCCCGTCTCGTTGTTCAGATGCTGGCGCAGGCGCCCAACGTCCAAGGCCTTCTCCCACTTGGCGACGACCACCGTGGCGACGCCGTTGCCCACCAGGTTGGTGAGGGCGCGGGCTTCCGACATGAACCGGTCAACGCCTAGGATCAGGGCGATGCTGGCCACCGGAATGTGACCGACGGCCGCGAGGGTCGACGCGAGAACGATGAAGCCGGAACCGGTGACGCCTGCCGCGCCCTTCGATGTCAGCAGGAGGATGCCGATGATCCCCAATTCCTGACCCAGGGTCAGCTCGGTATTCGTTGCCTGGGCGAGGAAGATCGCTGCCATGGTCAGGTAGATGCAGGTGCCGTCCAGGTTGAAGGAGTAGCCGGTGGGGATCACCAGGCCCGCCACGGACTTATCGACGCCGAGGTTCTCCATTTTCGCGATCATGCGCGGCAATACCGATTCCGACGAAGACGTCCCCAGCACGATCAGCAGCTCTTCCTTAATGTATTTGATGAACTTGAAGATGCTGAATCCGGTGAACCGCGCGATCGTTCCCAGAACAACGAAGATAAAAATCAGACACGTCGTGTAAAAGGCGGCCATCAGTTGCCCCAGCGACAACAGCGTGCCGATGCCATACTTGCCGATGGTAAAGGCCATGGCGCCGAAGGCGCCGATTGGGGCAGCCCTCATGATGATGCCGACGATGGCGAACATAATGAGCGACAGATCATCGACAAGTTTGAGGACCGGCTCGCCGCGCTCTCCCAACATCTGCAGGGCAAACGCGAACAGCACCGAGAAGAGCAGGACCTGCAGGATCTCGCCTTCGGCAAATGCGCCGACGACGGTGGACGGAATCATGTGCAGGAAGAAATCGACGGTGTTCTGGCTCCCGGCCTTGGCGGTGTAGGCAGAGATGGCCTTGGTGTCGAGCGAGTTCGGATCGACATTCATGCCGGCGCCCGGCTGCCAGAGGTTGACGACCACCAGGCCAACAATCAGCGCCAATGTCGTCAGCACCTCGAAGTAGATCAGCGCCTTGACGCCGACACGGCCGACTTTCTTCATATCCTTCATGCTGGCGATGCCATGCACGACGGTCAGGAAAATGATCGGCGCGATGATCATTTTGATCAGCTTGATGAACGCATCGCCGAACGGCTTCATCTGGGCGCCGATATCCGGGAAGAAATATCCTAGCAGCACGCCGATCATGATCGCGCAGATAACCTGGAAATACAGGCTCTTATAGAGCCGCTTCGGCTTGGGGGCCGATGCCTGCTCAACACTGACCGCGGCCATCAATTTTCCTCCCTTATCTTGTCTTGATTGTTGCTGCCTGTTTGTTCAGTGGGTTTGAAGTCAGGCGCCTTGTTGTCAGTCGCCGCGCACGATACCCTGGACCATATTGACGCTGTAGTACCGCGACGCTCCTGGGTGATAAGGCAGGAACGTGTTGTTGACGAAGTTCTCCGGAACGGTCGCTGCCGCCGCGGGATGGGCCTCGACCAGTTTGTCGTGGTCGTTAAAAACCGCTTCGATGATCTGATAGACCAGGCTGTCCGGCAGATCCTTGTGCACGACGGCGAAGTTATAGAGGCCGACGGTCGGATATGCCTTCATCAGCGACGGATAGGTCCCCGCCGCAATCTGGGACGGGGTCAGTTCCGGGATGGTGAGACGCAACCGGACGACTTCGTCCTGATCGAGCGGAATGAAGCGCACCTTTTTCTTTCGCTCCAGCCCGGCAACGGCGGGCAGCGGCGCTCCCGCAGCAACGGCGAGCATGGCGATGCTGCCGTTTTCCAGTTGCGAAGCCAGTTCGTCGTAGCTCCCGTGGATCAGCGGCGCATCCATGTCCAGCGTCTCCAGAAAGCGCGGCATATAGG
>DAIQPV010000007.1:23178-23632 GCA_036787145.1 Rhodospirillales bacterium | reverse complement strand
GGAGCTGATTGACGAGCTGCGTCGGAACTACACCATCGTCATCGTGACCCATTCGATGCAACAAGCGGCACGCGTGTCGCAGCGCACCGGATTTTTCCATCTCGGTATTCTGGTTGAAACCGGCGCCACCGGGCAGATCTTCACCAGCCCGGTCGATCAGCGCACCCAGGACTATATAACCGGCCGATTCGGCTGATTGCGGGGATGCCCCCCGTGTATCTGGAGACGTATCCCATGGCGTCGGACCACATCGTCAAATCGTTCGATGAGCAGCTCAAGCGGCTGGAAAATCTCATCGCCGAGATGGGCGGGCTCGCCGAAGTGCAGCTCGCGGATGCCATCGAGGCGATGAGCAAGCGCGACCTGGAGCAGGCCGAGAGAATTACCGCGGCTGATCAGCGTATCGATGACCTGGAGCTGCTCGTCGATCATGAGGCCATCTCGTTGCTCGCGC
>DAIQPV010000007.1:3426-23168 GCA_036787145.1 Rhodospirillales bacterium | reverse complement strand
CCAGCCCATGGCCATGGATCTGCGCGAGATCGTGGGCGCCCTGAAGGCGGCGGGCATGCTGGAGCGGATCGGCGATTATGCCAAGAACGTCGCCAAGCGGACGGCCGTGCTGGTGGAGATGGCCCCGGTGCCGTCGGCGCAGACGGTGGTGCGCCTGGGAGGCCTCGCCCAGGAGATGATCAAGGATGTGCTTGACGCCTATATCGCGCGCGATGCCGATAAAGCGGAGCTCGTTCGCCAGCGCGACAAGGAACTGGACGCCCTGCACACAAGCATCTTCCGGGAGCTGCTCACGTACATGATGGAAGACCCGCGGAGCATCACCGCGTGCACGCATCTTCTCTTCATTGCCAAGAATATCGAGCGCATTGGCGACCATGCCACCAACATTGCGGAAGTGGTTGAGTTTCTGGTCAACGGGCGCGTCCCTGCCGATGAGCGGATCAAGGAGGACGTTGCCAGCTTTACTCTGATTAAACCATGAACGGAGACTTCCCGATGCTCGCGACGGTGCTTTCGACGAAGCCCAGGGTCCTGATCGTCGAAGATGAGGACGCGCAGGCCGAGGTGCTTCGCTACAACTTCGATCGCGAAGGCTTCGAGGTGCTGCTTGCCGGCGACGGCGATGAAGCGATGCTCGCTGCCGAGGAGCAGCAGCCGGATCTGGTGCTCCTCGACTGGATGCTCCCCGGAACGTCCGGCATCTCGGTCTGCCAGCAGTTGCGGGCGCGGCCCGAAACTCGTGCACTGCCCATCATCATGCTGACGGCGCGAAGCGAGGAAGGCGATCGGATCCGTGGGCTGGATTCCGGTGCCGATGACTACGTGGTCAAGCCGTTCTCGCCGAGCGAGCTCGTCGCCCGCGTTCGGGCTGTGCTGCGCCGCGCCCGCCCGGCGCTGAGCGAGGAGCGGCTGGTCTGCGGTGAAGTCGTCATGGATCTCGCCACCCACCGGGTGAGCCGGGGGGGCCGGTACATTCACCTAGGGCCGACCGAGTTCCGGCTGTTGCGGCTTTTCATGGAGCGCCCATACCGCGTGTTCACCCGCGAGCAACTGCTCGACAAGGTCTGGGGGCGCGACATCCACGTGGAACTGCGCACCGTGGACGTGCACATCCGGCGCCTGCGCAAGGCGCTTGGCTCGCACGGCGACGACGATGTCATCCGCACCGTTCGCGGCACCGGCTACGCGCTGGACGTCGAAAACGGCGCGGGGTGAGCCGCGCCGGGCATCGGATCGTCGTCCTCATCGGGGCGAAATCCGCTATTCCGCTTGCCTCGGCCGGACCGGCGCGGAATAAGTTCAAGTGTGACTGGGCGTGCTCCTGAGAACTTGGTGAAAGAGCATTCGGCAGCCGACGCCCTGCGTGCGTTCGCCGACGGGCGCGTCTTTGCGACGATCCTCGCCGATCCGCCCTGGCGCTTCAGCAACCGTACCGGAAAGATGGCGCCGGAGCATCGCCGCCTCTCCCGCTACGGAACCCTCAGCCTTGAGGAAATCGCCGGCCTGCCTGCGGCGCACATCGCAGCACCCACCGCCCATCTTTATCTGTGGGTGCCGAACGCCCTGCTGCCCGAAGGCCTCCAGGTCATGGGCGCGTGGGGGTTTCAGTACAAGAGCAACATCGTCTGGCACAAACTGCGGGCCGACGGCGGCTCGGACGGCCGGGGCGTGGGATTTTACTTTCGCAACGTCACCGAACTTCTTTTGTTCGGCGTCCGCGGCCGCAATGCGCGGACGCTCGCACCCGCCCGGCGTCAGGTGAACTATATCGGCTCGCGCAAGCGCGAACACTCGCGCAAGCCTGACGAGCAGTATGCCCTGATCGAGAGCTGCAGCCCCGGCCCCTATCTGGAACTGTTCGCCCGCGGCGTCCGCCCGGGATGGGTGACGTGGGGAGATCAGGCGGAAGAAGACTGGCGGCCGACCTGGAAGACCTATGCGCCGCAGGGAAACGTTCCGCACGCGCTCGTTCCCGAGGACGAGCGGTTATAGAACACGCGCAGCGCCGGCCCTGCTATATATGGTGGATGACTGAGTCCTTGCCTTCCGCGGCAGATCCGAACGCCGCAGCGCCGCCGCCGTTGTTCCACGGGCTCAATGAGACCCAAGCCGAAGCGGTGCTTGCGACCGAGGGGCCGTTGCTGGTGCTGGCCGGCGCCGGTACCGGCAAAACCCGGGTTCTGACCACCCGGCTCGCCCACATTCTGGCCTCGGGCCGGGCGCGGCCGTGGCAGGTCCTCGCGGTCACGTTCACCAACAAGGCCGCCCGCGAAATGCGGGAGCGGGTGGCCGGCCTGCTCGGCTGTTCGGTCGAGGGCTGGTGGGTGGGAACATTTCACTCTGTCTGTGCCCGGATGCTGCGCAGCCAGGCGGAACGCGTCGGCCTCAAGCCGAGCTTCGGCATCCTGGATGCGGACGACCAGCTCCGCCTGCTCAAACAACTGGCGGAAGCGCGCAACATCGATACGAAGAAGCTGCCGCCGCGACTGTTCTCCGCCGTCCTGCAGCGCTGGAAGGATCGCGGGCTGACACCCGAGCGGGTCACCGAGGCCGAGGGGGCGGACGCCGTCGATGGGCTTGCCCTGCCGCTTTACCACGACTACCAGGCCCGGTTGCTTGCGCTGAACGCCTGCGACTTCGGCGATTTGCTGCTGCATGTCCTGACGCTGTTCCGCGACCACCCGGAGGTCGCCGAACGCTTCCGCGGGCAGTTCCGCTACCTTCTCGTCGATGAGTATCAGGATACCAATGTCGCCCAGTACCTCTGGCTGCGTTCTCTGGCGCAGGGGCACCGCAACCTCTGCTGCGTCGGCGACGATGACCAGTCGATCTATTCCTGGCGCGGCGCCGAGGTCGGCAACATCCTGCGCTTCGAGCGGGACTTCCCCGGCGCGCGGGTGATCCGCCTGGAATGCAACTACCGGTCAACGCCGCACATCCTCGCCGCGGCGTCGGGCCTGATCGCCCACAACCGCGACCGCCTCTTCAAGACGCTGTGGACCACCGCGATCCATGGCGAGACGGTCCGCGTGCGTGCCACCTGGGACGGCGAGGACGAGGCGCGCGTCGTCGGCAACGAGATCGAGGCGTTGCGCGCGGCCGGGAACAGGCTGGGAGACATGGCCGTGCTGGTTCGAGCCGGGTTTCAAACCCGGGAGTTCGAAGAGCGGCTGATCCTGCTCGGCATTCCCTATCGTGTCATTGGCGGTGCGCGGTTCTACGAGCGGCAGGAAATCCGCGATGCGATCGCCTATTTCCGCATCGTCGTCAGGGGCGACGACGACCTCGCCTTCGAGCGCATCATCAACACGCCGAAGCGCGGGCTGGGAAGCGCCTCCTTGCGCGCCGTTTACCTGCTTGCGCGGCACGAACGGCTGCCGCTTTCCATCGCCGCCGCCCGGCTCGCGGAAAGCGATGAGCTCAAAGCACAGGCCCGGCGCTCTCTCAGTCAACTGCTGGCCGATATCGCGCGCTGGCGGGCGATGCTGGCCCGCACCCCCCACGCCGACGTGGCCCGGCTGATCCTCGACGAATCCGGCTACACCGCCATGTGGCAGGCGGATCGCAGCCCCGAGGCCGAAGGCCGCTTGGACAATCTCAAGGAGCTGGTGGTGGCCTTGGCCGAGTTCGAAAGCCTGCCGGCCTTCCTCGAACATGTCAGCCTGGTGATGGACAACGACGAGGCGGCGGACGACGACAGAGTCGCGCTGATGACCCTGCACGCGGCCAAGGGACTCGAGTTCGACACCGTGTTCCTGCCGGGTTGGGAAGAGGGGATTTTCCCCAACCAGCGGGCGCTGGACGAGGGCGGCAAGGCGTCGCTGGAGGAAGAGCGCCGGCTCGCCTACGTCGGGCTGACCCGCGCCCGGGAGCGGGCGTTCGTCAGCTATGCTGCGAACCGCATGGTGTTTGGCAACTGGCAGAGTGCCATCCCGTCGCGGTTCGTGAGCGAATTGCCGGCGGCGAATGTGGAGCTCACCGCCCCCACGGGGTTGTTTCAGGCGACCCCCAGCCGCCGTCGGCCGGAGATCGCCTGGCCGATGGCCGAGGCAGCACTGCCGATGGCGGCAGACAGGCGGGGCGGGTCGCGCTGGCCCGATCGCCGGGCTGCGGGGCCGCTGCTGGAGGGACGAGCGGAGCGTGTGCCCGCGCGGCCGGAGCCCTCACACCTGTTTGCCGCGGGCCAGCGGGTCTTTCACCAGAAATTCGGCTACGGCGTAGTGCAGAGCGTGGATGGCGATCGCCTCGCCATCGATTTCGAGAAGGCCGGGACGAAAACGGTCATTCACAGCTTCGTCGAGGCCGCTTGAGCGCGGACCTCCGCTCCCCCTCGCCGGGCTGCCAAGGCTCTGTCTGGCGCGTGACCTTCTCCTTGCCGGAGTTGGCCTGCGCGCCCTTCGAAGCCGCTCTCGCGCCGCTCGTGGCGGTTCTGAGCCGTTTTGCGGAATCACCCGGCCGCTGCCGGCTGGAACTTCTCGTGGACGACCCCGCCGGGCTGCAGAAACTCGATCTCTCGCTCGCCGTCGTCGCCGCCACGGCCGGCATCGCTCCGCCGATCGCGCGGACCGAGGAGCTGGTCGCCCGGGACTGGCTGGCGGAAAACCGGGAGAGATTTGCCGCATTTCGCATCGGCCGCTTCCGTATCCGCGAGCCGGACGATCCGACCCGCTGCCCTGCCGGCCTGATCGACCTGCGCATCGAGGCGGCGACGGCCTTTGGCTCGGGCCGGCATGGCTCAACGGAGGGGTGTCTCCGCGCGCTCTCCCGCCTTGCCAAGACCCCCATCCGTCGGCCGATCGACGTTGGTTGAGGCTCCGGCATCCTCGCGATTGCCGCCGCTAAGCTATGGCGTGCGCCCGTTATCGCCAGCGACATCGACGCGGCGGCCGTTGCCGTCGCCCGCGAGAACGCTCGGCTGAACGAAGTCGCTTCCCTCGTGCGCTCCATCAGGGCGGACGGCTTGCGTTCCCCCCTGATCGCTGCGGCGGCGCCTTATGACCTGATGCTATGCAACATCCTGGCAAGGCCGCTAAAGCGGCTCGCTCAAGACCTGTTCCGGCACACCGCTCCCGGCGGTCTGGCCGTGCTGAGTGGCCTGCTTGCCGAGGATGGCGCCGACGTTCTGAGTTGTTATCGGGCCGCAGGCTTCGGCCTGGTTTGCCCGATCGATGTGGATGGCTGGCGCACGCTGCTCTTGCGCCGGCCGCGCCATCAGGCCTGATTGTGATGTTCTTTCAGTCGCGGCAACAGCTCGACGAAGTTGCACGGCAGATGTCGAACGTCGAGCTGGTACACGAGGATGTCGTCCCAGGCGTCTTTGCACGCACCAGGAGAACCCGGCAACGCGAAGATGTAGGTGCCGTGGGAAACGACCGCCAGGGCGCGGCTCTGCACCGTTGAGGTGCCGATCCTGGCGAAGCTGAGCCACCGGAACAGTTCGCCGAAGCCGGGAATTTCCTTGTCCGAAACCTTGCGGACCGCCTCGGGCGTGACATCACGCCCGGTAACCCCGGTCCCGCCCGTGGTGATCACCACGTCAATGCCGGGATCGGCCGCCCAGGCGCGCAGCGCCGTGACGATGGCGTCGATGTCATCGGCGACCAGCTTGCGTTCCACGAGCCGGTGTCCGGCCGTTTGGATTCGGTCCGCAAGGGTGTTGCCCGAAGCATCAGTGGCGATGGTCCGGCTGTCGGAAACGGTCAGAATGGCGATGTTGACCGGCGCGAAGGCGCGTTCAGCGGGCATTTTCCTCGTGCTCGGCAATTTCGACGGTGGGCTGTCGCGGGATATCCCAGGTCGGCCAGCGACCTGCCGCCAGGGACTCCAGGGACGGCGACCGCATCCCCAGCCGGTGGCGATAGATCCAGAGATTGGCCAAAACGTGCTCGATGAAGGACCGGGTCTCGCCGAACGGGATGCTTTCAATGAACAGCAGGGGATCAGCGGAAGCTTCGACGTCACGCCGCCAGCGCTCCACGTTGGCCGGCCCGCCGTTCCAGGCAGCGGTCAAGAAAAAAAGATCCGGGCCGATGCTGTCATCGGCAACCAGCATCTCAAGATATCGCTCGCCCAGGGCGATGTTGACCTCGGGTTGACGATACTGTGCGACGTTGCCTGGAAATCCCGATGACCGCGCGACGAATCGGGCGGTGGCCGGCATCAGCTGCATCACGCCGCGAGCGCCTGCCCGGCTGACGGCACCGGGCCTGAAATTGGATTCCTGACGCATCAGTGCGTAGACCAGGGCCCTGTCCGTGCTGAACCCGCCCTCCGGTCGCCAGCGCGGCACCGGATAGGCGGCACGATCAAACTGAATGCCATAAGGAGCGAGGAGACGCTGCAGCCGAAACGCGAGATCGGCCATGCCGGCGCTTTCCGCGGCGATCATCACCCCATGCGCGAGGTCGGTGCGACCGCGCGCGACCAGACTCCGCACCAAGCGGTCCGCCCGCTCCGTATCGCGGCTGGTAATCAGGGTCTGAGCGTCCTGACCCTCGGGGGAGCCGTTCAGCGCCGCCAGCGCGATCTGGTCGGCTTCGGTAAGATCCCACCGGAACGGCAGCGGCAGACCAAGGATCTGGCGTGCCAATATCCCGTAGAACGTCTCGCCCTGGTCGGCGGCGACGGAAAGCCAGCGGCCGACCTCCTCAGGCTCGCGGGCGAACAATCGCGCGCGGGCTGCCCAGAAGGCGCCGCCAGCAACAAACCAAGCTGAGCGGCCGTCGTCTGCCACCTTGGCGAAGCACTCTGCGGCACGGCCGTAATTGCCTCCCCGCCACGCATTAAGCCCGTTCGACCAGGCAGCTTCGGCGGACCGCACCTCGCACGTCGCTGCGGATGGTGCCGAGTAATTCGCCGATGGCGGCAATTCTTCATAAACTGGCAAAGGGGATGCGGCAGTGCTACCGATAGCTGTGTCACCAATGACCGCGCCCGAATCGGACCCTGTCCAGTATTGTTGCTGAGCTAACGCTTCTGCTTGCGCATCTGTTGATACCGACATTGCTGTCAGCATCGAAAAACCTAAAATTACTCCACTATACGTGCCGAGACGTCGCAATATTCTAATCCGTAGTGTTTGGTTTGAATCGTTGTTACCGACGGGGACGGAGGCTTGCAAGCGAAAATGTTGCAAGATGTTACAGGCGGCGCGGCGGCGGGCGGCGTTTGATCTGGTGCGCGCCGATTAATGCTCGTCAATTCTATTTTTGATTGCCAAAAGGTCTCGCCATGCAAGCCGCTTCTGAAGGGGGGACCGCAGCAAATAGGCCGGATGGAAAAGCGCCGTGGCCGGGATGGAACGCGACATTTGCGCCGTCTGATAGGTAAACCATCGCCCCCGCAACCGCCCCACACTCTCCGCCTGGCCGAGCAATGCCGTCGCCGCCGGGCCCCCCAGTGCAACCAAAAATTGCGGGTCGATAAGCTCGGTGATGCGTTCAACGAAAGGCATGCAGGCAGCGACTTCCGCCGACGTCGGGGAGCGATTTCCCGGCGGACGCCAAAAAATCGTATTTGTTATGAATACACTAGAGCGGTCGAGAGCAATGGAGGCGAGCATCTTGTCCAGAAGCCGGCCACTCGGGCCGACGAAGGGCACGCCGCGGCGATCCTCCTCGGCGCCGGGAGCCTCTCCGACGAAAACAATCTTAGCGTGCTGGCTTCCGTCACCGAAAACCAGGTTGGTCGCTGTCTGGGACAAGGCACAGCCGTCGAACTTCAGCAGGGCCTGCCGTACGCCCTCCAGGGTCGTTGCCTGCTGCGCCAGCGCGACCGCGCTCTCGACGGCGGCGACACCGGTGGGACCCGTCGCCGTCGCCGCTGGCGGCTCGTTCAAAGAAGGAGAATCCGGCCGCGGGCGGGTTGCGAGGGGGGGCGGTCCGGCGGGCGGGGGTGAAAAATGCCGGCTTGATTCGCTTTCGGCAAACCGGTCGATCGGGTGTTCGCCCACCGCCTCGTCGACGCCAGCGTCAAGGTACCAGCGAAGCAGCGCTTCGAGTTCCGGAGCCGAGCGCTGCGTCATCGACGGCAGCGCGGTTTTTGGCGCTTCAGCAAAGTCAAACTTGCGGCCTTCGGCGACAACCCTATGGTATAAAGCGCGCTTGGTTAAGGAGCGAACCCGATGCGGGGAAATGCCACGGCCCGCGTTTCGATGCAATTCTTTGTCGTGACTAGGAGCACCACGCTGGCGGGCCTTTGGCGCGCGCCGGATGGAGCGATCGACCAGGCAATCCCCCCGGCACGGAGCCCGCGCCCATGACGGCGGGCAGACGGCCTGCTGCGGTCGCCCGGCCGCTCGCTGCGTTGCTTTCCTTGCTGTTGCTCTCCGCCTGCGATGACGCGGTAGCGACGGCAACGTCTCCCGCCGTTCCCGGCACCACGGTCACCGGCAACTATCTGGCGGCGCGTCACGCCCGATCAGAAGGGGCAGAGGCCGATGCCGCCGACTTCCTGCTGGCGGCCCTTGCCAAATCGCCTGATGATCCGGTCCTGCTGGGGCGGACCTGGCTCGTCCTGACGCTGGACGGGCGGGTGCATGATGCCATCGACGTTGCCCGTCGCTACCTCGAAACCGACGAGAACGCCGCGCTTGCACACATCGTCGTGGCCGTGGGTGACATGCACGCGGGCCGCTTCAAGGCGGCGGCGGAGAGGCTGGCGACTGCGCCGCAAAGTCCGCTCTCGCCCTTCCTCATCCCTATGCTGAAAGCCTGGGCCGAGTTCGGCGCCGGTGATTACGGCAAGGCGATGAGCAGCCTTGAAGCGCTGAAGGCAAACGCTTCAACCGCGCCACTTTACGAGGTTCAGGCGGCCTGGCTGGCCGATGCGGCCGGCGACGAGCAGGCGGCCCTGGCTCATGCCCGCACCGCGGTTCAGGGGCAGCCGGAACCCTGGTTGCGCTTGGCGGAACTGGCAGGCGGCATCTTTCAGCGGGCGGGAGCGTCGGCGGAGGCAGAGGCCGTCTACAACGCCTACCAGCAAAACCACCCCGGCTCGCAACTTGTCGAACCGGATCTCGCTCACCTCAAGGCGGGAAAGAAGCCGGGGCGCGACATCACCGATGCGCGCAAGGGTGCCGCGGAAGTGCTGTTCGACTCGTCAGGCATCGTCGCTCGCCAGAACAATCGCGACACTGCCCTGGCCCTGGGCCAGCTCGGACTGTTCCTGCGCCCCGATCTTCCGCCCCTGCAGGTTCTGGTTGGGGACATGCTGGAGAGCTCCGAGCGCTGGTCCGACGCCATCCGGATGTATCAGGGGATTGACAAGAATGATCCGCTGGCGGCGGTGGCCCTCCTCGGGATCGCCCGCAATCTCGATCGGCTGGACCGGCTCGATGAGGCGGAGGCCATGCTGCGAAAGATGGCCGCCGCTCGACCCTCCGACCCCGAACCGCTCAGCGAATTGGGCGACATGCTGCGGCGGCACGAAAAGTTTGCCGAGGCGGTCGTTGCCTACGACCAGGCGGTGGCGCGCGCCGGATCCCTGCAGCCGCGCCATTGGCGACTGTTGTACGCTCGCGGCATCGCGCTAGAGCGGTCCAAGCAATGGCCCCGGGCGGAGGCGGATTTTCTCAAGGCCCTTGAGTTCGAGCCGGATCAGCCCTTCGTGCTGAACTACCTCGGCTACTCGTGGGTGGAACAGGGGCGGAATCTCGAGCAGGCCGAAGCGATGATCCGCAAGGCGGTCGAGCTTCAGCCCCAGGATGGCTACATCGTGGATAGCCTCGGATGGGTCATGTTCCGTCTTCAGCGCTACAACGAGGCCGTCACCAACCTGGAGAGAGCCGTGGAACTGCGGCCCGAGGATCCGGCCATAAACGATCATCTCGGCGATGCCTATTGGGCTGTCGGTCGACACCGTGAGGCCCGCTTTCAGTGGCAGGCGGCGTTGGACAATCGTCCGGAGCCCGAGCTGAAGCTGGCGATCGAGCAGAAGCTCTCGGAGCGTCCGCTCCGCGCGGCGAGCGCCGACCCGCAATGAGGCATGATCGGCCGGGGGCAGGCGTGCGTGCGCTTGCTCCCGCCAAGGTGAACCTCTACCTGCATGTTCTGGGCCGGCGGAGCGACGGGTATCACCTGTTGGACAGCCTGGTCGTGTTCCCCCGACAAGGCGATCGCATCACCGTGTCGCCCGCAGAGGACTTGCGCCTGGAGGTCAGAGGACCCTTTGCCGCTGATGTCCCGACGGGCGAAGACAACCTGGTGCTGCGGGCCGCGCAAGCGCTGGCAGTTGTGGCCGGCCGCAGTGCAGCCATCTCCGTTTGCCTCGAAAAGGGCTTGCCGGTGGCCTCCGGCATTGGCGGCGGATCGGCCGACGCCGCCGCCGTTCTGCGGGCATTGACCGAACTTTGGGAATTGCGACTCGGCAACGATGCGCTTTCCCGGATCGCGTTGTCGCTGGGGGCGGATGTGCCGATGTGCCTGGCCAGCCGATCTGCCTACGTCGGCGGCATCGGCGACGAGATGGAACCAACCCCGCCGCTTCCTGATTTTTCCGTGGTCCTGGTCAATCCCCGCATCCCTCTCCCGACGCCTGCGGTGTTCAAGGCTCGGAGAGGACCGTTCTCGGCGCCCGGGCGATTGGACAGTGCGCCTGCCAACGTGGCGGAATTGGCGGCGCTGCTGGGACGGCGTCGCAACGATCTGACGCCCGCAGCGATCGCCCTTGTTCCGGCGGTGTCCGACGTTCTCTCTGCACTCGACAGCACCCCCGGGGTGATGCTGTCGCGGATGAGCGGCAGCGGCGCCACCTGTTTCGGCCTGTGCCCCACCCAGGCCGATGCCGAGAAGGCGGCCGCTGCCCTTGCCGCAAAGCATCCCGCCTGGTGGGTGACATCCGGCCCCGTTGCAGGCTCTCCGGACCGGCTGGCGCTCTGACCTGAACCCGAAATATCAGCCGCCCAGAGCCCATTGCGGGGCCGGCGTGCCTCGGTTGCGCCGCAGTTCGGCGACTTTTTGCTGGACAAGCGAATTAGAATATTTCTAGTGTGCGCCCCGATGGGGAATGGCGCTCTCAATCCGTCCCCGGCCAGGTTCGTCTTTCCGGCCGGAGCCCGACGCCAGCAGGCCGGCAACCAAGAGCCCGGCTACACTCTCGGTATATCAGCCGGCGTTCTCCCTCACCTCCCCGGGTTCGCAGATGCATCGCAGCAAACCCGTCCCGCCAACGGCAGCACTTCGCGTCAAGGCATTCCGCCGGCGGTCCATCCGCCGGCTTTTGGCCAGGTCCGAAGCGCTGCGCTTGAAGCCGAAGGAGGAGTGCATGCGCGCTTTTCTGGCAGCCGCCGTCGCGGCGTTGCTCGCAATCACCGCCATTCCGGCCGGGGCGGCACCCGCAGCGCCGGCCGTCGTTTCCGGCTCGTTCTATCATCCCAAGTTTGAAGGTCGGCGCACCGCCTGTGGGGAGCGCTACGACGGCGACGATCTTACCGCAGCGTCCAACCGTCACCCGTGTGATGCTCTGGTGCGTGTCACGCGCGGCCAGCGCTCGGTCGTCGTCCGCATAACGGACCGCTGCGGGCGCTGCGGCATCGACCTGACGCCCGCAGCCGCCCGTGAGATCGGACTGCATCGCGTCGGCCGGGCGCCGGTCCGCGTCGAACAGGTCGATTAGTACGCATCACGGTGGGCTGCCGCCTGGTTGCCGTCAGCCAGAGTCGTTGCGTGAGCGGCGCAGCAGCACGTAGAGCGCCCCCTCCCCGCCGTGAGAGCGCACGGCGTGGCAGAAAGCCAGCACGCGCCCGCGGTTCGGCGGCTCGACCAGCCACCGCGGCACCATCGTCTTGAGGACACCGACGCTGCCGTCGGCTCCATAGCCCTTGCCGGTGATGACCAGGACGCAGCGGCGCCCGGCGGCGTGGCTGCTGGCCAGGACGCCCGAGAGCAACCGGTGCGCTTCGTCCTGGCGGAGATTATGCAGATCGAGCCGGACGTCTGGTGCGATCATCCCCCGGCGCAGCCGTGCCAACGTCCGCTTGTCGATGCCCGGCACCACGCCGTGGATCAAATCGTTCGGTGCCGGCTCCGACCGCGGCGGTGCCGGCCGCTCAGCTCCGGAACGGGCCGGCTGAGGGGCTTCCTGCACCAGGTTCCCACGAGAGACCGGTTCAAGCGACTCCGGTTCCGCTGCCTTGTGCCGGCCCTCGGGGCGGCCGAGGGGCTTGACCCCCGCGACGGCGTCCCTCCACAGGTCGCGCTCGGCCAAGCTGGCGGTTCGTGTCTTTCTCACCCTGCGGGCGGGCGCGGTTTTCGGATCGGCAATGTCCATTGGCTGAGAGATCACCACGCTTCGCATGGCCGAACGCCGGCCGGCGGCATCCTGCCGCTGGGGAACGCCGGCGGCAAGTCCTGCAGACAAAAGTCAGCGCTGCCGAGAGTTTAACTGATGGCTGCGGCGGACCTCGGCAGCAAGAGGAACCAGCGGCCGGGCTGCTTCATCAGGCCGGCGCCTTCGGCGGCAAGCGCGTCGGACCCCCAGAACAGGTCACCGCGGATCGGACCCTTGATCGCCCCGCCGGTATCCTGCGCCACCACGAGCCGACGCAGCGGCGATCCGCCGGCAAGCGGATCGCTGGTCTCCAGCCAGACCGGCACGCCATAGGGCACGAACGCCGGATCGACGGCGATGCTGCGGCCCGCGCCGAGCGCGACGCCTTGCGCTCCGATCGGGCCGTCGCCGTCGATCAGCCGGAAGAAAACATAAGAGTCGTTCATCGCCATGAGACTGGGAGCCAGCCGGGGATTCACTGCCAGCCACTGGCGAATCGCCTGCATCGACATCTGCTCTTGCGGGACCTCTCCGCGACGGATCAGTTCGCGGCCGATCGGGAAGTAGGCACGGCCATTCTTGCCGGCATAGCCGATGCGGACGCGCGTGCCGTTGGCCATTTCGACCTGGCCGGACCCCTGGATGTGAAGAAAAAAGGCATCGACCGGATCATCCAGCCACAGCAGCTCCAGGCCGCGGCCGGCGAGTGCGCCGGCATCGATCTCCGCCCGGCTCGGAAGGGTAGCGCCATTGCGTTTCGGCGGCTGGCGGTAGACGGGATACCGATAGAGAGTGCTGGGCTGCCAGGATCCCCGCAGAACCGGCTCATAGTATCCGGTGAAAAGACCTTCATCGCTGTAGCCGCTGCGAACCGCATAGGGGACAAAGGAAGCTTCCAGGAACCGCCGCGTGGTCCGGTCATCCGGCGTGATCAGGTATGCGGCGGCACAGATCTGCTGCCAGTCGCCAACCCGGCCGAACTGAGGAAGGATGCCGGCTGATTCGCTGGCGCTTCGCCGGCTCAGGACCGGACAGGAGCGGAGAAACGTCGCGAAGGCGGCGGCGTGGTCGTCCTCCGACCAGCCGGGAAGGTCCCTGTAGGCAACAGGGCTCAGTTCCATACCGGTCGATCCAACGGGGAGGGGACGTGGAGGAGCGACCGGCTTCACCGGGGGCGTCGATGAGCATCCGGCGACAGCGAGGAAAAGCGTCAACACCAATCCCACTGCATAACGCAATCCCTGTGCCGTTCCCGGCACCGCCGATCGTCTTTCCATCCTCGCGCCCGGGCATTCTTTTCGCTTGGCTCAGAATGGTATCCGGGCCAAGCGAGTCCACAATTCCGTGGCGTGCGTTTTCAAAGCATTGGGGCGGCGCAAAGAATGGAATCCCGCTGGCGGCGCTCCGCCCGGTGAAAAAGACACAAAGGCTCGGCTGATTCGCCGTCAGTCGGCCGCGTTGGTTGCCACCAGCGCCCAGTTCGGGTCACTCGAGCGGGTGTCGCGCGCAAAGGTCCAGCTATCGGTGACGTCGGTGATCTCGGCGGGATCACCCTCGATGAGGGCTCCCTGCCCGTCGTAGACAGCAGAGATTTGCTGGCTGACGAAGGTGACCGTGACGTGAGACGTGCGACCCGCCATGTACGCTTCAGTGATTTCGGCGGACTTGATCGACACCAGCTTGGTGTCCAGCCGCTGCCCTGCCTGCTCGCGGTGGCGGATCGAATCCACGAAGTTTCCGTAAACCTCGGGACTGAGGAGCGGCTTAAGCGCATTGGCATCGCCGGCAGCAAACGCATTCAGCACCAGTTCGAACGCAATCCGGGCCCCCGACAGAAACTCGTCGGGCTTAAAGCGGGGATCGGCAATCGCGATCTGCGTCAGGCCTGTCTCCAGCGGCCCGTGCGCGGTCGCCGTGATCGGCGGCTCACCCTTCTTGGCGGCAGCTTCATCGCCACTCCGTTCGGGGAGAGGCACGACCTTTTCGTCCGCCTGTCCCCCTTTCGGCGGGGGAGCGAAGGGATCCGGGGCGCGACTTTGGTGGCCATCCCGACGGCCGAGAACGCTCCGCAGCCGCAGGATCAGGAATCCCGCGACCAACGCGAAGAGTATGATGTCGATAAACTGAAAGCCTTCGCCCATAACCTCTAATTCACGCTTGCCTGGCGGTTCTACCCCCGGCGGCAGCACCAGCCCGGAAGTCTGAACCATCGGCCTGACCCCAGGGTGGGTTGGGTTTCGCCGGCCGGGAGACGATATAATGGCGATGTAAGACACGAAAGAGCGCTGAGCAAGCATGCAATATGTCCTCATCCTGGCAATTCTCGCGCTTCCGATCCTGGACATCGCCTCGTTGATCGTTGTCGGCGATCAGGTTGGTTTGTGGCCGACGGTCGCCGCTGTCCTTTTGTCAGGCATGCTCGGCAGCATGCTGGTGAGAAGCCAGGGCTTTGCGATTGTTCGGCAGGCGCGTGCAACTCTGCAGGCCGGTCGGTTTCCCGCACGCGAAGCATTCGATGGGTTGTGCGTCGTGATCGGCGGAGGGCTGCTGATTTTCCCGGGCTTTCTGTCCGATGCGTTTGGCCTTCTGCTGCTGACACCGCCGGTACGGTCGCTCCTGCTGGGGCTTATCTCTGCCGTGGCGCGGCGGTCCGGACGGTTCGATCTCGTCCTCACGAAAACCGGCGCGGTCCCTCGCGGCGACGGCGCGGCCGGGCCGATCATCGAAGGCGAGTACACCCCTGTAGGAGAAGCGGACGAAGATGTTGAACAGCCCGCGAAACCCGCATCCGGCAGCAACGGGCGCCGTTCACCGTGGCAATCGCAGGCAGCCGTGGTTGTCCGGCCGAAGGATCCGTGATAGGTCCGTTGGACCTTCTCGAAAATGCTAACGGATCAACAATCATGAACGAGACTCCGAGCGCCGATCAGCCCAGGAGCGGCAACGGTGGCGACGCCGGCCGGCAGCCGCCTCTGCAGATCAACGCTCAGTACGTCAAGGATCTCTCGTTCGAGGTTCCCGGTGCGCCGGGCATCTTTGCCCAGCTCCAGCAGCGGCCGCCCGAAATCGCCATCAAGGTCGATGTTCAGGCGCGAAACCTCGAGGGCAATGTTTATGAGGTTGTGCTGGAGACCCGGGCGGACTGCAAGACAGGCGACGCCGTGGCGTTCATTCTGGAGCTTTCCTACGCCGGTGTCTTCACTCTCAACGTCACGCCGGACAACCTTCGGCCGATGCTGCTGATCGAATGCCCGCGCATGCTGTTTCCGTTTGCCCGCCAGATTCTGGCGTCAACCGCCCTGAGCGGAGGGTTTCTGCCGCTGATGCTGGGGCCCGTCGATTTCGCAGCACTCTATGATCAGCACTCTCATCCGGAAGGCGACGGCCAGCCGCCGCAACCGACCTTGCTGGCCTGAGCCGGCAGGCACGCGGCCGGCTCCCCGCCTCAGGAGACCGCCGCCGCCACGATTTCTTCACCGTCCCGCGTGTGCCACAGCGCCGCGGGAATGCGCGCCAGAAATTCCTTGTGAGCTTCGCTCTCGGCCGCCGTCGGATGGATCAGCTTGGGCGTCCAGGCGGAAGAGTCGAGGCCGGTGAGGCGACGAATGCGCGTGGGCACAAGCGAGAGGGCGGGCTCCCGGCCGCCGAGCAGCTCCAGGTAGACCGCCGCCAGCAGCCGGGCGTCCTTGAGTGCGCCGTGTTGGAGCCGGTCGCTCAGATCAATCTGGTAGCGCCGGCAGAGAGCATCGAGGTTCGCCGGGGCGCCGGGAAAGTTACGCCGGGCGATCTCCAGCGTGTCGATACAGCGCTCGCGCCCAATCGGTGCTTGTGCAACGCGAAGAAGCTCGGCATTCAGAAAGCCGAGGTCAAAAGCCGCGTTGTGAATAACCAGCGGTGATGCGCCAATGAACTCCAGGAACTTGGCGGCAATCTCGGCAAACCGGGGCTTTCCGGTGAGAAACCCGGAGGAAAGGCCGTGGACGGCGAAGGCTTCCGACGGCATGTCGCGCTCCGGATCGAGATAACAGTGGAACACCTCGCCGGTTGCGACATGATTGACCAGTTCGACCGCACCGATTTCGACCACGCGGTGGCCGAGGCCGGGATCCAGGCCAGTCGTCTCCGTATCCAGAACGATTTCCCGCATACAAATTTATCTACATCTTGTACGAGATTGCGTCAATAAATCATATTTATTGCGTCTATCACGCTGCCGAACCGGATTCGCCCGCAGCCGCTCGATGCAGCGCCGCAGCGCCGCCAAGGTCGCAGCCCGGCCGATGCCGCTTGGCACCACAAAATCGGCACGCCGACGCTTTTCGGCGTCCGGCATCTGTCTGGACATCACCGCGGCGATCCGCGCACGGTCCATGTCCGGCCTCAGCATCAGCCGCTGCATCTGCAGGAAGCGCGGCGCGCTGACGACAATCACCACATCGCACAACTGCTCGGCTCCGACCTCGAACAGCAGGGGAATGTCCAGCACGACCGCCGATTGCCCCTGGCGTGCCCTGGCCGCCAGAAAGGCCTTGCGATGGTCGGCGACAAGGGGATGAAGGATCCGTTCCAGCGTCGCGAGCGCGCCGGGATTGCCGAAGACCCGGCGGCCCAGGCGCTGGCGATCGACCGCTCCCTCCCGGACCACATCCGGGAACGCCCGGGCGACGGGGCCAACACCGGCGCCTCCCTTGCGTAGCAACGCATGAACCGTTGCATCGGCGTCGTAAACCGGCACCCCCAGACGGCGAAACATCCGAGCAGCGGTGCTTTTCCCCATCGCTATCGAGCCGGTCAGACCGATGACGAGCATCCCTTGCCCTCGCCCAAAACCTGTGCCGCAAGGTCTTCCGTCAGCTCAGGCATACAGCCAAACCACGCCGCAAAGCCGGGGCGCGCCTGGTGAAGCAGCATGCCGAGGCCGCTGACGCAGGGATTGCCACGCGCCCGCGCCGAAGCCAGCAATGCCGTTTCCAGCGGTGCGTAAACCAAGTCGTAAACCACCGCATTCGGCGGAAGGAAGGACAGGTCGAGATCGAGTGGCGGCTGATGATCCATCCCAAGCAGGGTGGTATTGACGACAAGGTCGGCGTCGGCGAGCACCCGGTTCCGCTCGCTCCACGGGACCGCCTGAATCGGCCCCTGCAGTTCGGCAGCCAGGGCTTGTGCCCGCGACAGTGTCCGGTTCACCAGGCGGATTGCGGCGACCCCGTCGTCGCAAAGTGCGACGACGACCGCCCGCGCTGCTCCTCCCGCTCCCAGCACCACCGCCCGACGACGATCCCCCCGCCAGCAGGGCTGTGCTTGCTGCAGATTTTCGAGGAAGCCAAAACCATCGGTATTGTCACCGACGAGCGATCCGTCCTCCGCCACCGCGATGGTGTTGACCGCGCCGACCCTCTGGGCCACGGGCGTCGCCGACTGCACCAGCGCCAGCGCCCGTTCCTTGTGGGGAACGGTTATGTTCACACCGCGAAAGCCCAGCTTTGGCAAGGCGAGCAGCGCCTCGGCGAAATATTCCGGTCGAACCCCCAGCGGCACGTAGACCCCGTCCAGACCATATTTTCGCAGCCAGATATTGTGAAGCCGCGGCGACAGCGAGTGCCTGACCGGCCAGCCCATCACGCCTGCCAGCCGGGCTGCCCCGGAAATCGCCCCCCAGGCTTCGGCTCTCCCAGCAATCGGCACTGTGCAGGAGAGGGCCGAGGAGCCTGGATTACCAGCGTCATCAGTCAACGAGCATCGCCTCTCTTCTCATCACGTCGAGCAAGGGCAACAGCGGCAAACCCAGGATGGTAAAATAATCGCCGCCGATCCGGGCGAACGCTTGTGCCCCCAGGCCCTCGAGCCGGCAGGCTCCGACGACCTGAAGATCGGCTTCTTCAGCAGCACCAATATACCAGTCGATGAAACGATCGCTGTAATCGCGCATCGTCAGCTCTGCCACTTCCACATGCCGGCAAAGAACGGCATCGTCCCGCAGGATGGCCAGGCCGCTGATCAGCCGGTGCCGCCGATTGCGCAGCCGGCGCAAGGTCTCGCGTGCCTGATCAGGGCCGCTGGGCTTATCGAGCCAGTCCTCCCCACTCACCAGCAACTGATCCGCTCCGATGACGAGAGCACCGGGATGACGCGCGACGACCGCCCTCGCCTTTTCTTCTGCCAGGACCACGGCCGCTTCCTCGGCGCCGAGTCCCTCCCGGCGACATCGCAGCTTGATCGCCGTCTCGTCCACGTCCGCGGGATCCCGCAAAAAGTCGATGCCGACGTTCAGGAGAATCCGCGCCCGTGTCTCGCTCGCCGAGGCAAGAACCAAACGGGCATGCTCTCTGTTACTGATCACTCCGGCGAACCCCCTGCGACAGCCGATATCCCCCGGCTCCTGCCGATAACCCGTGGAAAACCCGTGCTCGACCGGCTATCGGGCTTTCGGATGACCCCTGGCGCCAGTTTCTTCAACACCCCGCCGTCCTGAGGATGCCTGACGCCACCGGTGGAAAACATCAGGGGCCGATGAGGCAACGACCCCGGCCAGGGCCGATTTCCACGTTCTTGCGTGCTCCGGGATCATCCAGCACTGCGCTTGAGATAGCGGCGTTTCTCACCGGCTGTCCACAAGGTTTGGCTCCAGCCGCTGCCGTGTCCTTTTTTGGGTTCCCCGGATCTCCGGTGCCGGTGGATCGCGAATAATCCCCGCTTTCCCGCCGACAACTACAACCCTCTTAAGATCCAAGTTCCTTTGTTTTTTGTAGAAGGATAAGTGCATAACTGCTCCCTGCTGTCCTCCCCGATCCGAAATGGTCCCGGTCAATGGAAAAGCGTCTCCTGCACGTGTTGAAACGTCAGACAGCGGATCGGCCGCCGTTCTGGTTCATGCGCCAGGCTGGCCGCTACCTGCCCGAGTATCAGGAGCTCAGGCGGAGCCAGCCGGACTTTCTCCGATTCTGTTACACGCCCGATCTGGCGGTGGAAGCGACGTTGCAGCCGATCCGCCGATTCCAGCCCGATGCGGCCATCCTGTTCAGCGATATCCTGGTCGTGCCTGACGCGCTCTATCGGAAGGTTCGCTTTGTCGAGGGCCAGGGTCCGGTGATGGAGGCGTTGGCCGATGCGGCTGCTGTCAGCGCCTTATCCACAACGGGCCTGAAGGAGCGCCTGGCTCCGATCTACGAGGCGGTGGCGCGCTTGGGAAAAGTGCTGCCGCCCGCCGTGGCGCTGATCGGCTTCGCCGGGGCACCCTGGACGGTTGCTCTTTATATGATCGAGGGGCGCGGCGGGACCGAGGGTGCCCGTGCCCGGACCTGGGCTTATGCCGAGCCGACGGTCTTTGCCACGCTGATCGATGTTCTGGTCGATGCCACCGTCTGCCATCTTGCGGCGCAGATTGCCGCCGGGGCGCAAGCGGTGCAGCTCTTCGATAGCTGGGCCGGGCTCCTCGCGGCGGACGAGTTTCGCCGCTGGGTGATTGCGCCTAC
>DAIQPV010000007.1:0-3416 GCA_036787145.1 Rhodospirillales bacterium | reverse complement strand
CCGTGCCAAGCATTCCGGTATTCCGATCATCGGATTCCCGCGCGGCGCGGGTGTGCTGTACGCCGACTATGTCCGGGAAACCGGCGTCGATGCGGTCAGCCTGGATCCAGGTGTGCCGATCGGATGGGCGGCGGAGGTTTTGCAACCCCTGTGCGCTGTCCAGGGCAATCTGGACAATTATCTTCTTCGCGTCGGCGGCGCCGAACTCGACCGGGCGACGGAGCGACTGATCGATGTGCTCGGGGGCGGACCGTTCGTCTTCAATCTTGGGCATGGGGTTCTCCCCGACACGCCGGTGGCACACGTGATGCGAATTGCCGCCAGGCTGCACGGTTCGGTCCCGGAGTAGGCGGCGTGTCGGAGCGCCTTGCGGTTGTTCTGTTCAATCTGGGTGGTCCGGATTCGCAGGAAGCGGTCGAGCCTTTCCTGTTCAATCTCTTCAACGACAGGGCGATTATCGGCCTGCCTCGACCCGCGCGCCTTCTGCTGGCGAGGGTTTTGGCGCGGCGGCGGGGGATCGTTGCCCGGGAGATTTACCAGCAGCTGGGCGGCGGCTCGCCGCTGCTGCCGCTGACCAGGGAGCAGGCCCAGGCGCTCGAGCATCGGCTTCGCGAGCAGCAAGAGGATGTGCGTGTGTTCGTCTGCATGCGCTACTGGCATCCGATGGCCGATGCCGTTGCCGCGGACGTCCGCAGCTTCGCGCCGGACCGGATCGTGTTGTTGCCGCTCTATCCCCAGTTCTCGACCACGACGACGGCATCGTCGCTGGCTGACTGGCGTCGCGCCGCGGCGGCTATCGGGCTGAACTGTCCCATGGTGGCGATCTGTTGCTATCCCACCCAGCCGGGCTTTGTCAGCGCTGTCGCCCGGCGCGTGCGCAACGCGCTGGAAAGCGCGTCGCTGTTTGACGGGTATCGGATCCTGTTTTCGGCCCACGGACTGCCGGAGCGCGTTGTGGCGCGCGGCGATCCCTATCCGTGGCAGGTCGAACGCACCTGCGCCGCGGTGCTGGAGGCGATGGGAGACACCGCCGCTGATCACGTGGTGTGCTATCAGAGCCGCGTCGGCCCCCTAAAGTGGATCGGGCCTTCGACCGAAGAGGCGCTGAAGGACGCGGCGACGGACGGCGTCGCCGCGGTGGTAGTACCCATCGCCTTCGTTTCCGAGCACTCGGAGACGTTGGTTGAGCTGGACATCGAGTACCGGCAGCGAGCCGAAGAATTCGGCATCTCGCGATACGTTCGGGTTCCCACGGTGGGTGTGGCAGCAGAGTTCATCGACGGCCTGGCCGAATTGACCGCGGTCGCCCAACACACGGGGGTTGTCTGCGCGGAGGGGGGGCGGCGCTGTCCGGCTCATTGTGCCGGTTGCCCCTGCCGCCCGCTTGATGTATCGCCGACCCGGTGAACAGAAGGGGCGGCACCTGTGGATCTCTACTCCTGGCTGAAGGCGTTTCATCTTATCGCGGTCATCTCCTGGATGGCGGGGCTGCTCTATCTGCCGCGGCTGTTCGTCTACCATTGTGGCCAGGCGCCGGGCTCGCCGGCTTCGGAGACCTTTAAGGTGATGGAGCGCCGGTTGCTGCGCTACATCATGAATCCGGCGATGATCGCCACCTTCATCCTCGGCTTCTGGCTGATCTGGGAGCTCGGCAGCGGTGCCTGGGCGATGGGCTGGCTGCACGCCAAGCTGACGCTGGTGGTGCTGCTCGCGGTCGTGCACGGCCTGATGGCGCGCTGGCGCCGCGATTTCGAGCTTGACCGCAACCAGAGGACCGCCCGCTTCTTCCGGGTCGTCAACGAGGTGCCGACGCTGCTGATGATCGGCATCGTCATCCTCGCGGTCGTCCAGCCGTTCTGATTGCGTGCCCTTGGCCCGGAGATCGCCTCCTTGTGCGGGTCCAAAAAAGCGGGATGTTGCGGACGACATGGCCGCGTTGATGGTGGCGTCCCAAAACCTGAAATCGTTGCCGATCCGACGCATTCGCCTCGACCACGGAGCTGCGATTCGCTAGCGTTATCATAGCCACACCGGCCCGCCTAAGGCGGGACAAGCACCATGAGCAAGCGAGGGTTCTTTGTCGTTTTCCTGGCGTTCGTGATTTCTGCGTTCGGGCTGATCGGCAGTGCCGGAGTACGGATGTTCCTCCGGCAGTCCGGGCGATCTTTGCCAAGCCGCTCTATCAGGGGTCGGTCTGGGGCCTTCGCGTCATGGATGCCCGGACCGGGCAGGTCCTGATCAATCTCCGTCCCGATCATGATTTCTTCATCGGTTCCGTCCGCAAAATTTTCTCCGTCGGTGGCCTGATGAACGAAGTTGGGGCGCAGCACCGGTCGGTGACGCCGATCTATCGCCACGGCCGGATCGACAGCGAGGGTGTCCTCGACGGCGATCTCATCCTCGTCGCGTCCGGCGACCTGACCATGGGAGGGCGGACGAGGCGCGACGGCTCGATCGCCGTCTCGAACTTCGACCACAACGAAGCCGACAGACCTCGTTTACCAGCTCGTCGTGAACAACGTCGTCATTAACGACATCGCGCACATCTTCGATGTCTTCCAGGACGAAGGGACGATCTCAGCAATTCTCTGGCGCGACTTATAGACTTTCTCTTGGAGGAGGCGCCCGGCCGTTCCGGCCATACTGATGCCGCTGCTTCGGGCAATCGAGCTTACCGGGCAACCGAGCCGGCGACCAATTCGCACGAGGGAAGGGATTGACAGCCTCGGTTGATTTGGGCCATTCTGTCGGCAAGAATTCAATCAAATTTTCCCACCCTATTTTCGTGCGTCCAGACAGCGTCACTTGGCGTTCGCCGACTCCACGGCACACCCAGGCGACAGCTCGGATGACCGGGCTTTACCCCGTCGAACTGCTCTTGCATCCCGCCACTGGACCGCGACGTCACAGCGGAGTCACGACTTTCCGATGAACCTCAAGGAACTGAAAGCGAAGCCGCCGGCCGAGCTTCTAAACTACGCTGAAGATTTGCGGATCGAAAACGCGAGCTCTCTCCGCAAGCAGGAGATGATGTTCGCCATCCTCAAGCAGCTGGCGGAAAACGATCAGCCGATCTTCGGCGACGGTGTCCTTGAGGTGCTGCAGGATGGCTTCGGCTTTCTCCGCTCGCCCGAAGCAAACTATCTTCCCGGGCCGGACGACATCTACGTGAGCCCGAGTCAGGTTCGCAGGTTTGGCTTGCGCACCGGAGATACGGTGGAAGGTGAAATCCGGTCGCCGAAGGACGGGGAGCGGTATTTCGCACTGCTCCGGGTGACCAGCATCAACTTTGCAGACCCGATCGAGGTCCGCCACCGGATCAACTTCGATAATTTGACGCCGCTCTATCCGCAGCAGCGCCTGTCCATGGAACTCGCCGGCATCAAGGATATCACGTCGCGCGTCATCGATCTGAT
>DAIQPV010000320.1:0-3653 GCA_036787145.1 Rhodospirillales bacterium | reverse complement strand
TTCGAGAACGCCCACATGGTGAACGCCGGCGCCGCCTGGATCCCCATCAGCGCGAACATGTAGGTGAGGATCATCACGCCGGTCCAGAGGCCGCCGACGGGCGCTTCCTTACCCAGGCCGGCCGTCCACTGGATCACGCCCGGCACCGCGAAGTAGGCGTTGTAGTCGCCCCCGCTCATACTGACACCATGCGTCGTGCCCCAGAGGCCGACGCCGCTCTGCGCCAGGTTTGACATGGCCATTCCGAGGGAATCGAGCCCGCCGACCGCATCGAGCGCGATGAAGCCGACGATGACGATGCCCAGCCACAACAGCACGCACTGCATCGTGTCCACGTAGGCGACCGCCCGGAGGCCCCCGGAAGCGACATAGATGAGCACGACCAGCGACATCACCCACATCCCGAAGTCATCCCCGACGAGGCCGTTGGGATAAGCGGGGGTGATCGTCAGAACATTAAACAGGTACCCCGAGGCACCGAGCTGTACCCCGAGATACGGAATGGAATAGAACAAGGCGACGACAACGGAGAGGACCCGGATCGCATCGCCTTGGAAATAATCCGCGAGCATCTCACCGGGGGTGACGTAGCCGAAGCGCTTTCCCAGCATCCATTGCCGCTTGAGGAAGACGACGCCCGTGAACGGAATGGTAATCGCGTAGAACGACGCGTAGGCGTATTGGAACCCGTCCCGGTAAACCAGCCCGGGGTGGCCCATGAAGGTCCAGCCGGAATAGGATGTGGCGGTCGCCGCGAGGACAAAGACCCACAGCGAAAGCTTGCGGCCGGCAATAAAATAATCGGAGGCGGTCCGCGCCAGCCGCGCCCCGCGTATTCCCCAGAAAATGCAATAGCCCCAATAAAGGAGGACAAAGACGAACAGCCAGACAACCTTCGGTGTCACGAACGGTCTCCCTTGTGTCGGCTTCGCCGCACCGGCCCCATCGCCGCTGGCATGACCTTGATCGCGCGCCGCCCCGCTGGCCGCCCGCGGCCGGTGATCCCGCACCGGCTACATTCACCGGGCAGGGCCCTCGCCTGTGTCACGGCCTGCGTCTGCTCTGTGTATCGAGAAGCCAGACTTTTTTCTTCCCTGTTCTCGTTTGCATGGGCGTTACCGCCACTTACGCCCGGGCGGCCGAAGCGCCGCCATTTTCGCTTCCGTGCCTCACCCCGCGCTGGTTTCGAAAGGCACCCCTTCCCCCAGCGCGCGTTCCCATAGCACCTTCGCCAAAGTGATACAACAGGGAGAATACTAATGCCAGCGCTTCTCATTTGCTCGTCCGCGGCACCATGACAAGTCGTCTTGAATCCAGTTTAGTCGGCCCGCTGTTGAACTCCTTTGCAATCGCCCGAAGGGGACACCTGCCCACAAAAACAGACAATTTTTGGAAATATCAACCCACTTTACGTGTTCTAACGACGCGCGATCGCCTTTAGGATAGGCGGATCAGCGCGTTATTCTTGCAGGTATTGTGATGGGAGCGGCTCCTTCGTGACAAGAGAGACCCCTATCCGGTCGCGGACCGCCGCCTTCAGCGTGCTGGTTCGCGACTTTGCCCAGCCGCTCGAATCGGTTCCCGTGGTTCGGCCCGGCGCGCACTGCGATCAAATCGCCGACCTGTTACGCACCACGAACGCGACCTGTGCCGTCGTTGTCGACGCCGGCGCCCGACCCGTAGGCATCCTGACGGCCGGCGACGTGATCCGGCGCGCCGCCTTCCGGGTTCCGCCGGAAACGCCGGTCGAGGCGGTGATGACGGCCCCCGTCCTGACGATCTCGCGGCGCGAATACCTATACGCCGCCATCGCCGCCATGCGACGGCACGCCTTTGGCCACCTCCCCGTGGTGGACCGGGACGGCCGGCTGGTCGGCCTCATTCGCCTGCACGAAGCCTTGGCGGCCGCCGCCCCGGCGTTGCTGCGGCAAATCGAACGCCTCGCCCGCGATGACACGCTCGACGGGATCAAGGACGTCAAGGCCGCGCAGGTGGAGCTGGCCGAGGAATTGCTGGCAGAGGAATTGCCGGCAACGGAAATCCAGCAGTTGCTTACCCGGATCAACAACGACCTTTACCGGCGCGTGGGTGAAGCGGCTTTGCGGGCGATGGCCGAGGAAGGCTGGGGAGACCCGCCGGCGGCAGCGGCAACCATCGTCATGGGCTCCGGCGGGCGCGGCGAGAACTACCTTCTGCCCGACCAGGACAACGGCTTCATCATCGCCGACTATCCCGACAGCGCCCATGGCCGGATCGATGCGTTCTTCCAGGAGCTTGCCGAGAGGCTGTGCCGCGACCTGAACGAGATCGGCATTCCCTACTGCAACGGCTATTGCATGGCGGTCAATCCGCTTTGGCGCAAGACACTGCCCCAGTGGATTTCCCAGATCGGGACCTGGACCCGCCGCGGCAGTACCGTGGCGGTCCGGCTGGCGGACATCTTCTTCGACTTTCAGCCGGTGTGGGGCGAGACGGCGCTGGCGCGCGAGCTGCGCGCCGCGGTGACAAAGCTGGTGAGCAACAACCGCACCTTTCTGCGCCAGATGTACCAGGACAACCTGGAGCACAGTGCGGCCCTTGGGCTGTTTGGCGGCTTCGTCCTCGAACGCGAAAAGCGGGAGTACCGCGGCCAGGTGAATCTCAAGTACACCGGCACCCTGCCCCTGGTCAGCAGCGTCCGCCTGCTGGCGCTGCGCGAGGGCATCGAGGAGACGCAGACGCTGGCGCGCATCCGCGCGCTGGCCGATGCCGGCGTTTTCCGCAACAACGACCGCGACGACCTTTGCGAGGCGTTCGGCGTGGTCACCGATCTTCTGCTGCGCCGCCAGCTGACCGACCACCGGGCCGGACACCGGATCTCCTATTTCGTCGATCCGGAGGCCCTTCCAAAACGCCGCCGCGCCACCTTGCTGCGGTCCCTGAAGGTGATCCACGCGCTGCGCAAGCGCGCCCAGCTCGAATTCACCGCCCAAGTGTTTTGAGGCGCGCCGGTGCGTCGGCCCCTCCGCTCCGCCCCTCCGATCGTGGACGGCGGCACCCAAGGCTGAATGAGCGGGGCGACATCCGCGGTCTGGCGGGCGGCGTTCACACCCCGCCATAGCGAAAGGCGAGCCCGAGCCAGACGAAGGCAAGGGCAAGTGCCGTGACCGCGACGATGTGAGCGCCCAGCATCGGCAGGCTCGCGGCGCTCAAGCGCGGGATGATCGCCAGGCGCGCATGCACGGCCAGCGCGATCGTCGCGACGAGGCAGGCCAGCTTCAGCGAGATCGTCAACGCCACCGGGTCGCGCCAGTCCAGCCAGGTAGCGATTTCCGGGAGAAGTTGAAGGGCGAGCCAAAGCCCGGTCAGGACCTGCACGACCAAGGCGGGCAGCCCGATCCGCTCGTAGATGCGCTCGAAGCCGTTGATCAGCTCAGGGTCGCGCCTCGCCATGGCTTCAGGCAGGAGGCTGAGAGCGAGGACAAGGTGGCCTCCAACCCAGATCGACCCCGCGATCAGATGGATGAACAGAAGTATGGCCTGCAAAGATTACCCCTCCGGTTCAGCGTCCGGGCGGTTCCGGCCGCGACAGCACGAAGGCCGCCGAAAGCGTCAAGGCAACCGCCTGAACCACAAGCACGAGTCCGCCGACATCCAGCGCCAGCGATATCCCG
>DAIQPV010000319.1:0-3657 GCA_036787145.1 Rhodospirillales bacterium | reverse complement strand
CGCCGATGGCTGGGAGCGATACCTCCGAGCCGCGCCGGACCTTGAACCCGCTGTTCGTCGAGGCACTGATGGGTTGGCCCACCGGGTGGACCGGCTTCGCCTCTGTGGCAACGGCGTGGTCCCCTTGGTTGCGGCGCATGCGCTGCGAACTCTCGCGGCTGAACTGCTGGCCGATGGATGAGGCAGCGGCATGAAGCAGACCCGCCTCATGTCGCTGGTCGAGTCCGTCGCCAACGTGATCGTCGGCTACGGCGTCGCGGTCGTGACGCAGATCCTGATCTTCCCGATCTTCGGGCTGCACACGACGCTGGCGCAGAACCTGAAGATGGGCGCCATTTTCACCGTCGTCTCGATCGCCCGTTCCTTCGCCTTGCGGCGGGTGTTCGAGGCGATCCGGATGCGGAGCGCCAAATGATCGACCGCCGCCCCGTAGGGACGGCGGTCATCAGCTTGTCGGGGTCCGGCGCGTCAGGCGGCGGGGAGTTTGTACACGCGCCCCCGATCCTCGACCTTCTCCGAGGTCACCTCGAGCCCGAGCTTCTTCTTCAGCGCCCCGGCCATCGCGCCGCGCACCGTGTGCGACTGCCAGCCCGTCGCGGCCATGATCTCCTCGATGGTCGCGCCGTCCGGTGCGCGCAGCATGGCGATCAGCGTGGCCTGCTTGGTGCCCTCGCGCGGTGTGCGCGTCTTGGGCGCGGTTTCGGCTACGGTGGGGGTGTCCGGCGCGGCCTCCTCGGTAGGCGCGTCCGTCGCGCCCGCAGGCGCGGGGTTCGCGTCCTCGGTCTCGATCCCGATGGCGGCAAGGCCCGCGTCGGTGGCAACCAGCGTGACGCCGTGGCCGTCTCCGGTCTCGCGCCACATAAGCTCGCCCTTGCGCGTGTCGGCGTCGACCTCCTGCAGGAAGTTCTTCGCGAGCATCGCGCCGACCACCTTGGCAGCGGCGCCGCCGCGCAGGCTCTCGGGCAGCGGCAGTGCGATGCGGTCCTCGCGCTGTGCGGCGGCGCTGAGGATGATGGCTTGGGTGTCAGAAAGCTTGGTCATGGGATCGTCTCCGTATTCGGGCCCGCGTCATGCGGCGCCTCCTACGACCCCGAGCCGCGCAGGGCGCGCGGCGGGAGTTCCGGCAGTGCCGGAGATCAGCGGGCGTGCTCGCCCTCGCCGAAGGCGCTGTCGGTGATGCGCTTCAGGAGGCTGGCGTAGTGTTCGAGGGTGCCGACATGGCCCCAGTTGATCTCGTCGGGGTGGGCGTTGAAGTGGTCGTCGCTCAGCGTCTGCAGCCGGGCGAGCATCTCGTCGATCTCGGCCTTCTTGCCGATGAAGGCCGCGAGCGCGTTCGCCCGGTTCCTCGAACCGGTGGCGGATCCGGGCTCACCCTTGTTCCGGCGCGCCTTCTCGGCGCGGAGTTCGTGGCGCGGGGTGGTGATCGGGTTCAGGCGCGTGGTCATCGTGATGGCTCCTTGGTGAGTTGCATCGTCCTTCTGAACGGACGTTCGCTCCGGTCGCGCTGCTTATCAACTCGATAAGAACATGATTTCGATAGATAATCGGAGCCGTCGATGCAGGGCATGAGCGAGCGCCAGTACGCCGCGCATGTCGGGCTGTCGCGGGGCGCGATCCAGAAGGCCAAGGCCGCCGAGCGGCTGGTCCTCTATCCCGACGGCAGCATCAACGCGGCCGCCAGCGACGCCAGACGTGCCGAGACGACCGACCCGTCCAAGACCCGCAAGCCGCCCACGCCGAAGCTGAAGCCCGTCCCCGAGGCGGCCGTGGCCGCTGTTGGCGACACGCTGCGTGAACAGGGGCTGGCAGTCCCGGCCGTCGGCGGCGGCACGACCTTCCTGCAGGCGAAGACCGCGAACGAGGTGCTGAAAGCGCAGGAGCGGCGCATCCGGCTCCAGAAGCTGAAGGGGGAGTTGATCGAGCGGGCCCGCGCGCTGGCGCTGGTGTTCCGGCTGGCGCGGGAGGAACGGGACGCGTGGGTGAACTGGCCTGCACGCGCGGCGGCGCTGATGGCGGCCGAACTGTCAGCCTCGTGCGCCGACGTGACCGGCCAGCAGATCACCGTGGAGCCAGCCGCGATGCAGAAGGTCCTGGAGAAACATGTACGCGCCCACCTCGACGAACTCGCCGAGGTCCGGCCCGACTTCCGGTGACGATGATGGCCTGATCGACTTCGACGGCGCGGGCGAGATCCTCCGCGCCTGGGGCAACGGGTTGCGGCCCGACCCGGACCTGACCGTTTCGGAATGGGCGGACCGGCACCGGATGCTCTCGGGGCGGGCTTCAGCCGAACCGGGGCGGTATCGCACCGTGCGCACGCCCTACATGCGCGAGATCATGGACCGGCTGTCGCCGGGGGATCCCACGCAGCGGATCGTGTTCATGAAGGCGGCGCAGGTCGGCGCGACCGAGGCGGGCAACAACTGGATCGGGTTCGCGATCCACCAGGCGCCGGGTCCGATGCTGGCGGTCCAGCCGACCGTGGAACTGGCCAAGCGCAACTCGCGCCAGCGCATCGACCCGCTGATCGATGAAAGCCCAGAGCTGCGGGAGCGGGTGAAGCCCGCGCGATCCCGCGATGCGGGCAACACGATGCTCTCGAAGGAGTTCGCGGGCGGCATCCTGATCATGACGGGCGCGAACTCGGCGGTCGGGCTTCGGTCCACCCCGGCGCGCTACATCTTCCTCGACGAGGTCGACGCCTATCCCGCCTCGGCCGACGAGGAAGGCGATCCGGTCACGCTCGCCGAGGCGCGCTCCCTGACCTTCGCCCACCGGCGCAAGGTGCTGCTGGTCTCGACGCCCACGATCCGGGGGCTGTCGCGCATCGAGCGCGAGTACGAGGCCAGCGACCAGCGTCGGTTCTTCGTGCCGTGCCCACAATGCGGCCACGCACAATGGCTGAAGTTCGACCGGCTGCGCTGGCAAAAGGGCCGCCCGGAGACGGCCGAGTATCACTGCGAGGGCTGCGACGCGGCAATCGCGGAACACCACAAGACGGCGATGCTGGAGGGCGGCGAATGGCGGGCGACCGCCACGGCCGCCGATCCGACCACGGTCGGGTATCACCTTTCGGCGCTCTATTCGCCGATCGGCTGGCTGAGCTGGGAGCGGATCGTGCGGTCATGGGAAGCAGCCCAAGGGTCGGACGAGGCGATCAAGGCGTTCCGCAACACGATCCTCGGCGAGACATGGGTCGAGACCGGGGAAGCGCCCGACTGGCAGCGGCTCTACGACCGGCGCGAACGCTGGAAATCCGGCACGGTGCCAGCAGGCGGGTTGTTCCTGACAGCCGGAGCCGACGTGCAGAAGGACCGGATCGAGGTCGATGTCTGGGCCTGGGGTCGCGGCTTGGAAAGCTGGCTCGTCGATCACGTCGTCATCGAGGGCGGGCCCGACCGGCACGACGCCTGGTCGGAGCTGACCGCGCTGCTGGACAGGTCCTGGCCGCATGAACGCCGCGCGCATCTCAGGATCGCGCGGCTCGCCATCGACACCGGCTACGAGGCCCCGGCGGTCTATTCCTGGTCGCGGGCGCAAGGCTTCGCGCAGGTGTCGCCGGTCAAGGGCGTCGAGGGGTTCAACCGCTCGAGCCCGGTGTCGGGGCCGACCTTTGTCGACGCGACCGAGGGCGGCAAACGCCTGCGGCGCGGGGCG
>DAIQPV010000318.1:0-3660 GCA_036787145.1 Rhodospirillales bacterium | reverse complement strand
GTCGACCCGCCCAGCAGCATCGACAAAATAATCGTTGTAATTGAGCCGGGTGTAGTCGGAATAACGGCCGAAATCGGCACCGGTGCGAACATTCAACGCGTGGTTCGCCCAGTTCGACTCCACGGCAACTCCCGGCGTGATGTCGGTCAGGAAGTCGCTTTTCGCCTCGCTGCTCGATCGAACCGCGAAGACGTTGTCGTTCCAGGTCGCCTGTGCCCCAAGGCTGGGGTAGACCAGAAACGAGCCAAGGCGGATGCCGAGCGGCTCCAGTTCAGGCCGCGCCCGGGTTGCAACAGTCTCGCCCCTGACGGCCGTTGCTTCCGGGCCGGTCCGGACAAGCGGGCCTGTCGCCACCTGCGCCGAGGCGTTGGACGAGACGAGAAGAGCCAGCGGCACGATTGCACAGGCCGGCCAAACACGTTTTGTTATCATCTCCTGCAGCCCCCGTTTCGCCAGTCGTTCCCAATAACTTGCGATGTGTCGTCGGGAAACTCTCGTGAGGGAATTTACACCGTTTCGTATCTCTCCCGATGCAATCATGCAACGCCCATCGCCACGGCCGGCTTGAGAAGATCACAAAGCGGTGCGGCTGGCGTCGTAGGCAGGAGGGGGTTCGACGGCATTGCAGTCACTTCTGCAAAGCGGTACGGGATCGCCAAGTATGCTGAATCCCGGCAGATTCTTCAATTGGGGCCATCCCTCGCCGGGCGCGCCCGGTGCTCCCCCAGCCGCAGTATCCGTGGCTGTTTTGTCACACTGCGGAAAAGCCTGGGCAAAGGCCTGCTCTACGTCCGCGGCATGCGCGGGGTCGACCGGGGCCAGTGCCTGCGAAAGCCCGGCAACGCAGCCGCATCGCGAATCGGGCACCGATCCGTCGCCGTTGGTGGCGTCGTTCGTTGCCTGCAGCCGCAGCGCCGCGTAAGCGGCGAGGGCAGCAACGCCCCCCGACCCGGGCGTCGTGGCCGTCGAATCGGCCCAGCTCTTCGCGTCGTCGACGAGCGACTGGATCGCCTCGACGTTCAGACACTGGTCCGGTTGCGCGGCGATCGCGTCAATTGCCGCGGTGATCGACGGCGGCAACGAAGGCGACGGCGCCGTGTCTGCCCGTGACCCGAGCGGCAGCGAGAACAGAAGTCCGGCTACCAATGGTGCGGGCCAATAATGCGATCGCTCGGTCAGCGTCATGAAACTCTCTCTCACCAGTTCGGCTCGCCTCCTCCCTGTCGCCCTCGCCGCGCACTTGCGGGACCCGGCCTCGTCTGCCCTTCGGGTCCGCTGGCCACCTTTGGTTGTTGCCGGGCGGCGGCAGGCCTTCTGGTCGCGCCCGGTTGACGGAAGGCCAGACCCACGCCTAAGTTATATGGCCGACAGTTATACGACCGATTTTCGCTGCGCGCTGTGTCGGTGGTCATAGTGCGCGCGCGAAAGACGCGCTACGATTACGAGTGCACTGTTGGCCTCGCCGGATGGAGAGGCTGGGTAACCGTGCCGCTTTTCGGCTGGCGGCACGCGCGGAGTGTGCGTTCGTCATTTGCCGTGACACATGGGCTCCATGCCGCGTGAAATGCTCAAACGACTGCTTAACCGCCGGCCGCGCCTCTCGGTCGGTTCCGCCCGGGTACCGGACGGCTTCCGCGTCTACGCCATCGGCGATGTCCATGGCCGGGCCGACCTGCTGAGGGAGATGCATCGTCTGATCGCCAGAGACGCCGCCACGGGATCGGGGCTGCGCAAGGTTGCGATCTATCTCGGCGACTACGTGGATCGGGGACTGCAAAGCCGGGAGGTCGTCGACATTCTCCTCGACGAGGCGCTGCCCGGCTTCGAATGTGTGCACCTGCGCGGCAATCACGATCACGAGCTGCTGTCCTTTCTCGAGGATCCCCTCGGAAGCGCCGCCTGGCTGCGCTACGGGGGAGACGCAACCATCTACAGCTACGGCGTTCGTCTGCCGACGGAGGCGCCGGCGGATGAACGCCTGATCATGCTCCGCGACCGGCTGCGGGCGGCACTGCCGCCGCGGCACTACGCCTTCTTCGCGTCGCTGCCGCTGACTTACGAGATCGGCGACTATCTGTTCGTGCACGCCGGGATCGATCCCAACAAGCCGCTCGACCGGCAGACCGCCACCGACCTGCTCTGGATCCGGGATGCCTTTCTCGAGGCGGAGGAAGACTTCGGCAGGATCGTCGTGCATGGCCACTCGGTGACCGAAGCGCCGGAGGTGCGCGACAACCGCATCGGCATCGATACCGGCGCCTGCTATACCAACGCCCTCTCTTGCCTGGTGCTGCAGGGCGACGGCCACCGCTTTCTGTCGACCCGCGCCTTCGACAATTTCGCGGCATAACCTTTCGGCCGACCGCAGCATCGCCGCTGCTGTCCGCAATCCGGGGCCGTCCCCCGCATGGGTTCGGTTCCGCGCCCGCCTCCGGGGAATACCGTGGAAGTGACCGCCGCCACTGTTGGCGACGCTCTGTCCTGCTTGCCTGCGATCGGCAACAAGCGGACTGTCGGCTCAACCGGCGTCGTTCGGAGAGGACCCGGCTGCCTGAGGCTTGCGCGGGTCTGCGTGGCCGTTTTCCGCGAACAGTGGGAATTCGTACATGCGGATCAGGCGTCTCGACGGCTGGCGCGGCGTCACCGCGATCCTGGTGGCCGTTTATCATCTCGACGGCTCGTCAACGAGGCCGGCGGGTCCAGCTTCCACAATCTTCCCTGCCACCGATTAGGTGAACTGGGCGGGAGCGCTCGCGGTCGGGGCATTCAGCCTGCTGTGGGATTGGATATTCAGCCGCAAGAGCGTCGGCGGCGCGGGATCTGGTCGTGATTCCGTAAAGATATAGCACACGTTTCTGTCCTGAGTTTGGGCCAGGACTGGCGCTGCCGCAAAAGTCGAGACGGCAAGAGTCATCGCCGAGAGAAGTGCTGAAGCCCTCATATTAATCTCCCTAATTGTGGTGGATGCCCTAAAATTCCCTCAATCCGGGAAGGAATGTGCTGAAATTTGCTCGGGTTTGCGCCACTTTTTTTCACAAGCCCGCCGCGGTGGAGACGCCGAACGCACGGGGACACGTGCTCCCGGGCGGACAGGGAATGCCCGGACGAGGCCGGCACCGAAATTATTTTGGCTTCCCCTCGCTGCGGCACCGGATCATCCGGCGCTGGCCCCCGTTATCATGGCGCACGCCAAACGGAGCTTACGCGGGGGCGAACAGCGATTGACGAACTGGCGCCATCCGGTAGAACTGCATCGTCCTCCTGCCCGCATCGGGGAGCCGCCACCGCCATGCGTATCATGTTCATGACCAACGAATACCCGCCCAACATCTACGGCGGCGCCGGCGTGCATGTGGAGTATCTGTCAAAGGAACTGGCGAAAATCGCCGAAGTTGAGGTGCGCAGTTTCCATGACCAGTCGTTTGTCGACGGCCATCTTACGGTGCGGGGAACGAAGGTAGACAGCGGCCAGTTTGCCGGTTGTCCCGTGCCGCTGATCTCGCCGCTGCGTGCTCTGTCGACAGGTCTCGCTTTCAACGGCCAGGGGATCAATGCCGACATTGTTCATTGTCACACCTGGTACGCCCATTTCGGGGGCATCCTGGCGAAGCTGCTGTACGGCACGCCGCTGGTTGTCACCGTGCATTCGCTGGAGCCGCT
>DAIQPV010000317.1:0-3666 GCA_036787145.1 Rhodospirillales bacterium | reverse complement strand
AAGGCCGATCCAAAAAACGAGCCTGGCGCCTCCGGCTACTGCCAGCAACCGAGATTACGCCCTTTGAGATTATGCGCATCGATATCGACCACAAGGCGCGGGTCTTCGCGTAAAAGAACCAGCGTCGTGCGCTGTTTGAGATCGATCTTCTGCCAGCCCGCGCATTCGGTTGGCATTGGCGTGCTGTCGATCTTCACCTTTTCCGTCCACGCAGTTGCCGTGCAGCCGGATAGCGCCGCAACAATCGGAACGACCCTAACGGCATTTAGAACAAGCCTTTGTGTTTTCGTCCCACGATGAGTGTTCAAGGCTGACAACTCCAATCTGCCCCGCGAAATCCCTGCCAATCGATCTTGCATTGGCCGGCGTCGCCCGTTCGACATCTGCGCTTATAACGTGCCGCCGCCCTTCTCCGCAATATAGCTGAGCGGGATCGACAGCTTTTAAAAAAGCCCAGCCGACCAACTCTTACTATCCATCAAAACCCAATTTAGAAGAGATATAAAAGCAAACACGAATATACGAAGAATAGCTTTTTCGTTTACTGAAATGACGGGAAAAATCCACAGAGAACAAAAGCCTCCAATCAAGTTAAACATGATTGTCCGAAGAAAAAGACGATTATATGCTTCTTGCTAAATGATTCGCATATGGCATTTTTCACTACACCAACCCTGGGGATTTCCATGCTGAACAAATTGTCGGCTGAATTTTTCGGAACATTCTGGCTTGTTTTCGGGGGCTGCGGCAGCGCAATCCTCGCCGCAGCCTTCCCTGAACTGGGCATCGGCTTTCTCGGCGTTGCTCTCGCCTTCGGTTTGACTGTCCTGACCATGGCTTATGCTGTGGGCGGCATTTCCGGCGGCCATTTCAACCCGGCTGTCTCCTTGGGCCTCATGGTGGCTGGTCGTCTTCCAGCCAAGGACCTGATCCCTTACTGGGTTGCACAGGTTCTGGGCGCCATTGCCGCCGCCGCAGTTCTCTTCCTTATCGCCTCGGGCAAAGAAGGCTTCTCCGCCGGTGGCCTCGCTTCCAACGGCTATGGTGAACTTTCACCGGGCGGCTACAGCATGATGGCGGGCCTGCTCATCGAGGTTATCCTGACGGCCTTCTTCCTTATCATCATTCTGGGCTCCACCTCGTCGCTGGCTCCAGCTGGTTTTGCCCCGATTGCCATCGGTCTCGGTCTCACCCTGATCCATTTGATTTCGATCCCGGTCACCAATACGTCGGTAAATCCGGCCCGCTCGACCGGTGTTGCTCTCTTCGCCGATACGGCAGCACTCAGCCAGCTCTGGCTGTTCTGGGTTGCGCCACTCGTCGGCGCGGCTATCGGCGCGATCATCTGGAAAGGCCTGCTCGGCAAGGATTGATCCAGAACGACAACAATGAAAGGCCGGTTCATTCCGGCCTTTCTTGCTTTCAGGGCTCTTTTGCAATCGTCTCGAACAGAGCCGCACAAAAAATGGTTCCGATCATGGGAAGGATGCTGTAAGTAACATCTATCTTCTTGTTGTAACGCATTATCCGACGCAAAGCTGCTACGCACTTTTGCTGGAAATGCTCCAGATGTTATGAGCAATGTCCCCCTCTACCGATGCTTCTTCTGCGGATCGTTACGCAGCTTTCCGGCACTCTGCCTTCAAAAAATACTGGGGCGCCCGTTTCCTGAGCGCATTTGCGGTGCAAATCGTGAGTGTGTCAGTGGGCTGGCAGATTTATGACCTCACCCGCGACGCCTTCAATCTGGGCATGGTCGGACTGGTGCAATTTCTACCGGCCCTGTTGCTGGTTCTGGTAACCGGTGCTGCTGCCGACCGCTTCGGCAGACGCTTCATCATGGGCTTGTCACTTATCCTGGAAAGCGTGGTGACCGCACTGCTGCTCGGTCTGACGCTCGCCGGTCTGTTCGAGCCCCTGACGGTCTTTGCCTCACTCACACTTTTCGGCGTTGCGCGCGCATTTCTCGGACCCTCCTCAGCATCGCTGGTCGTCAATCTCGTGCCGACCGAGGATTTCGCCAACGCCGTTTCGTGGAATTCATCTGCATGGCAGGTGGCAACAATCGTGGGACCTGTCGCAGGTGGTCTGCTCTATGGCATTTCGCCGGTTGCAGCCTATTCCGTCGCCACGCTGTTCCTGCTGATCGGCTCCGTGCTGATCTTTTCCATTCCAAAGCCCAAACAGCACACGCTTGCCGAGCAGCGCTCGCTGACAAGCATGCTCGCTGGCTTCCGCTACATCTGGAAGGAAAAGATCGTCCTTGGCGCCATCTCGCTCGACCTCTTTGCCGTTCTCCTTGGTGGAACGGTGGCGCTGCTGCCGATTTACGCACGCGACATCCTCGATCTCGGTCCGTGGGGTCTCGGCCTGCTGCGATCCGCTCCCGGTATCGGCGCCGTTCTTACCGCCGTCTGGCTGGCCGGACACCCGATCCGCGACCATGCAGGTCGCGTGATGTTCGTCTTCGTCGGCCTGTTCGGTCTGTTCAATATTATCTTCGGGGTCTCGACCCTGACATGGCTGTCGGTCATTGCTCTGGCACTTGCAGGTGCGGCTGACATGATCAGCGTCTATATCCGTGAAACGCTTATGCAGCTTTGGACACCCGATCACGTGCGCGGTCGTGTCAATGCCGTCAACATGGTCTTTGTCGGTGCATCGAATGAACTGGGCGAGTTTCGCGCCGGCCTGATGGCTGCGGCCATCGGCGCTGTTCCCGCTGTCGTCATCGGTGGATTGGGATCAATCGCCGTTGCTGTTGCCTGGGCGGCAATGTTCCCGCAATTGCGCAAGGCCCGTCACCTGCAGGGACGGACTTGATCTCTCAAATCAGAGATGATCAGGAGGCGGACGTGCTACGATTCGCCTTGTCCATGCGATCCTGAATGGCATTCCTGTCGTCCTGCCGGATGCCGACGAGTTCGGCCACGCGCCACATTACGTCGGCCTCGACTTCGCTCACCTTGCCGTCGGCGTAGACCATTTCCCACATCAGTCCGATCAGGTCTAGGCGAGCCTGATAATCGAGCTGCCGCTTCAGAACCGAAGTGAAATCCGAAAGGTCAATCGCTTCCTGATCGGCTTTTTCCGCTGCCTGGATGAGTTGTTTCAGACTGTCGCCTTTAAGGCCATATTTCTGTGACAGCATCGAAGAAAGCTTCTTACGCTCGCTTTCCCGCGTTTCGCCGTCGGCATCCATGATGTGATAAAGCAAAGCGGCGGCGGCCAGTCGTGGATCATCATTGGAAAATTTTTCGCTCCGGTCACGAAAACCGCCGGCCGGGAGTTCTTTTAAAAAATCCAGAAGACGATCGAACATTCACCCTCGCTGCCATGTTTGCGACTTGCCAGCCGTTACGGCGATTCCGGCATCTTTGTTAGCAACATCGAAGGTAACGAGCTGAATGCGCCACGCAAGACGGTAAACAGTCTTGCGCAACCGTTTACCGTCCAAGAGATGGGCTGCGTTGTTTTTCGGCAACGATTTCTCGGAAGCCTGATCAGAAAAGCCTCAATCCACTCTGGGCTTTTTGTGAAGATTTGTTTTCGTCAACACCCGGATCGTCCACCACCAGATGCGCGCGACGCGGCTCGTCTTCCCTATCGTCATCAGTCGCGACCACATTTGGGACAGGCGACTTCACCTCCTCGACCTTCTTTACC
>DAIQPV010000316.1:0-3699 GCA_036787145.1 Rhodospirillales bacterium | reverse complement strand
GTCAGGGCCAGTGCCGGGATCGGGCCCCGATCGCGGGCGTAGCGGACGGTGATTTCGGTCGCCAGGTGCTGGGCATCGGCAGCACTGCCGCCGTTGCCGAAAAAGACGATCATCCCGCCGGCACGGCTCGCGCTGGCGCAGACCTCGACCAGCCTCAGGAACGGGCTTCGAAGTTCCGCGCGGGCCATCGCAAGCACGGCCCCGTGCTCATCGAAGTGGCCATCGAACAGCGCGTCGGAATTCATCCGCGCAACATACCATTGTGCCGGCAGGGGCGTAAGCCGGTGTGCCGCCGGGGTCAGTCGATGCGAATGGTCATGCACTCCCGGGTGACGACACAATTGGGACAAGCCGCGTGCGCCTCGGCGGCAATCTTGTCCATCAAGTCGTCCTCGTGGTCGGGATCATGGTGAAAGATGGCGAGTTGCTTCGCGCCGGCAAGTCGGCAAAGCCTCAAGCCTTCATTCCACGTCGAATGCCCCCAGCCGATGTGTCGGGGAAACTCTTCCTCCGTATACGTGCTATCGTAGATGACCAGATCGGCGCCTTCGATCAGGCTCAGGATGTTCTCGTTCGTTTGGCCGGGAACGTGTTCGGTATCGGTGACGTAGCACGCGACCTTGCCCGCATACTCGATGCGATAACCCGTGGCCCCGTTGGGGTGGTTGAGGGGTCGCGTACGCACCCGGACCCCCGGGAACAACACCAAGTCCTCGCCGGCCAGGAAATCCTCGCACTCGACAATCGCTTTCATCGCTTCCAGCGGCACCGGGAAAACCGGCTCCCGCATCTGCTGTCCCAGCACGTTGGCTATGCTGAGTCCCTGGCGCTTCAGATGGCCAGCGTAGATGTGCATGCGGCACTTCGGGTCATAGGCGGGCCGGAAGAACGGGAAGCCATTGATATGATCCCAGTGGGTGTGGCTGAGCAGCAGATAGATCGTCCGGACGTCATCCGCCCTGAAGACTTTGCTCAGCGGCCGGATGCCGGTTCCCGCATCGAGAATAAACCTCTGGTCGCCGGCGCCGACCTCGACGCAGCTGGTATTGCCGCCGTAGCGGACATGACCGGGCGAACAGCAAGCAACGCTGCCGCGCACGCCCCAAAACTTCACGTAGAACATGCGCCCGCCATCATCGAAGATCGCTCGATTCGCCGTCGTGTCGTGCGGATGACACCGACATCACAGATGCCATAAGAGTGATACAGCACGCGCCAAACTACAACTGTCAGGTCCATCAGGGCTGGATCAGCAACCGGGTGCCGGGGGAGAAAGCAAAGAGATCAGCCGCCCGTCCGCTGTTGACGGCGATTTCGACCAGTCCGTCGGCATTCTCGTACCAGAAGGGATGACCCTTCGGGACCTCGCTGAAGGTGCGGGCGCGCTCACATGCCGTGCTCCCCGCGACGATGGTTGCCGATGCGGGAACGCTCGCCGCCCGCAGTCCGCTGACCGCATTCCCATAGCTGTCAAGATAGAGGATCGCCGGCAGATCGTCCGGCCACTCGGGCCGTCGCAGCGATTCCGCTGGGACCTCCCCGCCGGGAGGCGGTTCGCCGAGCGCCAGGCGGGCGGCGACAGGGGCAAAAAGGTCCCGCCCGTGGAAGGTATTGGACAAGCGGTGCGGGCGCCAGTCGATCTGCCAACACAGCACCGGCGCGACCGCCCGGCGCATGACCAGCTCGAAGAGGCCGTTCTCGGGTCCGACGAACCACCGGTCGTCGGCCCGGACGACGCACGGCAGACGGTCGCTGCCGACGCCGGGGTCGACAATGACCAGAAAGACCGCGCCCGCCGGAAAAGGCCGCGCATAGGCGGCGAGCAGGTAAGCAGAGCTGCGCGGGTCGAAAGCGGGGGCGTCGGAGAGCAGATCGACGACGGGAACACCGGGGGCGTGGGTGTGGAGCACCGCCTTCATCTGACCTGTATAGGGACCGCGCAGGCCAAAGTCGGTGAAGAGGACGATCATCGCGAAGCTCATCCGAGCTGGTTTTACCTGGGCACTGGCCTTGGTCTTGCATACATCTTTGTCAGGTCGGGCCAGTTGACCGAGCACCGCCATCAGGAGGTTCGGTGGGTTGATGGTGCGATCAAAGAGGCTCAAGGAGGCATATATGGTCAAAGCGCAGTATCGCTTGCTGTCGTGGCGGCTGACGACAGCGGAAATCACCTATCACCTCCCCGATTACCCGAACCTCTTGCAAAACTATGTTTGGCAGGAACTGGACCAGATTCCGGAGTTTCCCGTGCTGAGGCGCTTTCTCGACTTCTGGAGCCGGAGCCTGGAAGGCCGTCTCCACTCCGTCAAGGTGGCGGCGGCGGAAGTGACCAAGCCGGCCGAGTTCCGCTTTGCGGACGGGCTGATTATCCTCCAGTAGGGCGCGCGTGGTGTCCGACAGATATTAGAGAGTGGCCGGCGGCCGGAGCCCTATGGGCGTTCCGTCCGCCGGTATCTCGAGGCCAAGAGGCGGTCCACCCGACCGCGCTCAGGCGACGGCAGCCGTCGCGGGGCGCAGGGCCAGCTTTTCGATCGCCTTCTTCACGCGATCAAAGGCGCGCGACTCGAGCTGCCGGACGCGTTCCCGGCTGATTCCGTATTCCGTGCCGAGCTGCTCAAGCGTCTTGGGTTCGTCACTCAACTGCCGCTCGGTCAGAATGTGCCGTTCGCGCTCAGGCAGTGTCTGCAGCGCCTGTTTCAGCAATTCGAGGCGCCGGCTGTTTTCCTCGTTCGAGGCTGCCAAGGCCTCCGGGCCCGGCGATTCGTCGACCAGCGTTTCCATGAACTCGGCGCTCTCGCCATCTTCCCGGCTGCGCGGTGCGTTGAGGGACACGTCGGGAGAGCCGAGCCGTCGATCCATGTCGATGACGTCCTGGCGGGACACGTGCAAGGCCTCGGCCACCTCATCGGCGTGCTCCTCGCTGATCGGGCCGTCGGTCATGATGCTCAACTCGCGCTTGATCCGGCCCAGGCTGAAGAACAGTTTCTTCTGGGCGGCGAGTGTTCCCATCTTCACCAGCGACCAGGAGCGCAAAACGTACTCAGTGATCGCCGCACGGATCCACCACATGGCGTAGGTCGCGAGCCGGAACCCTCTCTGTGGCTCGAATTTCTTGACGGCCTTCATCAGGCCCATGTTGCCCTCGGCGATCAAATCCGCCATTGGCAAACCATAGCCGCGATAGCCGGACGCAATCTTGGCGACAAGCCGCAGATGGCTGGTCACCAGCCGATGAGCGGCGTCGACATCGCCTTCTTCCGACCAGCGGACGGCCAGCATGTACTCCTCTTCCGGTTTCAGCACGGGAAATGCCCAGATTTCCCTGTAATATCGTGACAGGCCGCGATCCGAGTCGATCGAAGGCAGGTTCAGTCGTTTCATGAGTTCTCTTCCGCAGCTTATGTGATACGGCGCGGCGGCCGCGACCGGCGCCACGCTCCAGGCGACTCAACTCCGGGGAATTCGGTCTACGCGGGAGTATTCCGCACGGACTGAGCGCTACTGCGAAGCAGAGGGGGTTGATAAAGCGTACTCATTGGCATAATTCTCCATCGAAGCAATTTTGCCGGCGCGACCACGATTTCGTCGGTCTTAACGGGCGACCCGTCCTGGCGTCTCCCGAGTGCGCGTGCGAATTATAATAGACTTTCCGGCGCAAAATTCAAGAGCATCCCCCCTCGGCGGGTGTGCAGGGGCGGT
>DAIQPV010000315.1:0-3727 GCA_036787145.1 Rhodospirillales bacterium | reverse complement strand
CAATCGTCCCAACATTGCAATGCGGCTTCGTCCGCTCAAATTTCGCCTTCGCCATCGTCCGTTCTATCTTCCCCGATCGCCGAGCCTGGTCCGCTCACCTGAATCTGACGTTTCCTGGTCCGAACACCGATCCCTCCACGCCGCGCCGCCCCGGCGCCGGACATGGAGCGCCGGATCTGGAGCGGGTGAAGGGAATCGAACCCTCGTCGGAAGCTTGGAAGGCTCCTGCTTTACCACTAAGCTACACCCGCGCAACGCTCGGCCTATGATCCCGTCTCGTCCGAACTTGGTGGAGGGGGTAGGATTCGAACCTACGTAGGCGTGCGCCAACGGGTTTACAGCCCGTCCCCTTTAGCCGCTCGGGCACCCCTCCGCACCCCGTTGACATCGGCGGAACCGGCCGAACGAGCGTCTGGACATATTGCCTTTGTCGCTACTTGTCAACGGCGAGGACTCTCAAGGAAAATCCCGCCCGCCACGTTGTCACCGCTCAGACGACGTGTACCTCTCGCGATCGTAGAACGGACCATGCACCGACACAAGAACCGCCAGACGGACTCACCTTCGCCAAAGCCCGGGCGGCGGGCGCCGCCCGCTCCGGGCACCGGGCCGAGAGGCTCCGTGCCGCCAGATCAGTCCCGTCCCGGCGTCGGCCGCGGCCCCTCTGCTTTCTGGCTGTGGGGGCGCCACGCCGTCCTTGCTGCAATCGCCAACCCCCGGCGCCGTCTCGAACGCCTCGTCGCCCTCGACGAGCACCTCCCCATCCTGGAAAAAGCGGCGGCGGCTGCCCCAAGCGCCGTTCCCCGCGTGGAACGTCTCGACCGCCGCGCGCTCGCGACGTTGCTGCCGCAGGACTCAGTGCACCAGGGCCTGGCGGCCCTGGTCAGGCCGCTGCCGGCGACCGACCTTGACGACCTGCCGGGGTTGAGCCGCGGCAATAGTCATGCCGAACTGCTGCTTGTCGTGCTCGATCAGGTCACCGATCCGCGCAATGTCGGCGCCGTTCTTCGTTCTGCCCAGGCCTTCGGCGCGGCGGCCGTGGTGGTCCAGGACCGCCACGCTCCCGAGGAAAGCGGCACGCTGGCGAAGGCCGCGTCCGGAGCCCTCGAGGCGATTCCGATGATCCGGGTGACCAACCTCGCGCGGACGCTGCGGGAACTTCAAGATCAGGGAGTCAGTTGCGTCGGCCTGGCCGGCGATGCCGAGTTGTCGCTTGATCAGCACCGGGTTGCTGGACGCCTTGCCCTCGTCCTCGGCGCCGAAGGCGATGGCCTGCGCCGCCTGGTGCGTGAAACGTGCGACGTCCTCATCCGCATTCCGATCGCGGCCGGCGCCGACAGCCTGAACCTCTCGGCAGCGGCCGCCATCGCGCTCTACGCCTGTGCCTGCCGCCGCGGACCAGCGCAGGACGTGCCTTGAAGACCGCCGGTGCTCCCGGCGCCGCTCCGCCTTGCAGCAACCCCCCGCCAGGCCGTTCCAGGGCTCGCCTCGCCCGCCGGATCTAAGCTATGTTCACTCCCGGTTTGCCGGATCGCACCGGCAGCCGTTGGAGAGCCGGCGTAGCTCAGCTGGTAGAGCAACCGCCTTGTAAGCGGTAGGTCGCGGGTTCAAATCCTGCCGCCGGCACCACCCTTCCACCACCAGCCCTCCCCTCCCCGCCCCGCCCCGCGGGCCTTGCGCGGCCGGGCATGGCCGCGTTGCGCGATCTGCCGCCGTATATGAGTTTCCTATGCGGAACGGCGTCCGTCCGCCTCGTTTCCCTATGACCGCCGCGCCATCATCAGCATCGGAAATGGGCGGAGAAACACCCGATGCTCGATGTATTTGCCTTGCTCGCGGCAATTGCCGCCTTTGCGGCCGCAACAGCCTACGCGTTCCTCTGTGAGCGGTTGTGATCGCGCCATGCTGATCGATTACGTCCTCGGTGGCGGCGTGGCGCTCGCCATTCTCGTCTACCTCGTCGTCGCCCTCGTTCGACCCGAGCGGTTTTGAGGGAGCCTTCCATGACCCTTGTCGGCTGGACGCAGATCGTCCTTTACGTTGCCCTTATCCTGGCCTTGGCACGACCGGTGGGCGGCTTCATCACGCGAATCGTCTCCGGAGAGCGAACGTTCCTGTCACCGGCGCTGGCTCCGGTCGAGCGTCTGCTCTACCGGGCAGCGGGTATCGACGCTCGGGTCGAGCAGCACTGGCTGACTTATGCCCTGGCGATGCTGCTGTTCAATCTCGCCGGCCTCGTCCTCCTCTACGGGCTGATGCGCCTGCAGGCAGACCTGCCGCTCAATCCGCAGGGTATGGCAGCCGTGCCGCCCGACCTGGCGCTGAACACGGCGACCAGCTTCGTGACGAACACCAACTGGCAGAGCTACGCAGGCGAAGCAACGATGAGCTACCTCACGCAGATGGCGGGGCTCACGGTGCAGAACTTCCTCTCCGCCGCTACCGGCATCGCGCTCGCCATCGCGCTGATTCGCGGGTTTGCCCGGAGGTCGGCGGCGACCATCGGCAACTTCTGGGTCGATGTCACCCGGATCACCCTTTACGTGCTGCTGCCGCTGTCGTTCGCCATCGCGCTGGTTCTGGTCTGGCAGGGCATGCCGCAGAACCTCAATGCGTCCGTGCAGGCGACGACGCTGGAGGGCGTACAGCAGACCATCGCGCAGGGCCCGGTGGCCAGCCAGGTGGCAATCAAGATGCTCGGAACCAACGGCGGCGGGTTCTTCAACGCCAACGCGGCGCACCCATACGAGAACCCGACAGCACTCTCCAATCTCATCCAGATGCTGGCGATCTTCGTCCTCAGTGCCGCCCTGACCAACGTCTTCGGCCGCTTGGTCGGCAATGAGAAGCAGGGCTGGGCCATCCTGGGGGCGATGATGATCCTGTTCGCGGCCGGCGTCGCCGTCACTTACTGGGCGGAAGCGCAGACCAGCCCGGCGCTGGCAGCTCTCGGCGTCGATCCCTCCGCCGGCAACATGGAAGGCAAGGAGGTCCGCTTCGGCATCGCCCTTTCGGCACTGTTCGCCACCATCACCACAGCCGCATCGTGCGGCGCGGTCAACGCGATGCACGCCAGCTTCATGCCTCTCGGCGGCATGATCCCGCTGATCAACATGCAGTTGGGCGAGGTGATTGTCGGCGGAGTCGGAGCGGGGCTCTACGGCATGCTGCTGTTCGCGTTGCTGACCGTGTTTATCGCCGGACTGATGGTCGGCCGGACGCCGGAATATCTCGGCAAGAAGATCGAGGCCCGCGAGATCAAGATGGCGGTGCTTGCGATCCTCTGCCTGCCGCTGATGATGCTGGTGCTGACGGCTGTCGCCGTGGTCCTGCCGGCGGGCACCGGGAGCATCCTGAACGCCGGTCCGCACGGGTTCAGCGAGGTGCTCTATGCGTTCACGTCGGCGGCCGCCAACAACGGCAGCGCCTTCGCCGGGCTCAGCGGCAACACTCCCTTCTACAACATCACGCTTGCGCTGGCGATGTTCGTCGGCCGCTTCTTTGTCATCATTCCGATGCTGGCGATCGCAGGCTCCCTGGCGACAAAGACGACGCTGCACGCCTCCCAAGGCACCTTTCCCACGGACGGCCCGCTGTTCGTGGGCCTGCTGACGGGCGTCGTGCTGATCGTCGGCGGACTGACCTTCTTCCCCGCTCTCGCTCTCGGTCCTGTGGTCGAGCACTTCTCGATGCAGGCCGGGCTCACGTTTTGAACGGACTCGCAACG
>DAIQPV010000314.1:0-3750 GCA_036787145.1 Rhodospirillales bacterium | reverse complement strand
AGCGAGGATGGCGCCGCGCTGCGGCTGGAGCAGGCCGACGATGATGCGCAGCAGCGTGCTTTTGCCGGCGCCGTTCGGTCCGGCGACACAAAGGCGCTCCCCCGCTGCGAGGGCCAGATCGACACCCCGCAGCACCCCCGGATGTTCAGGAAAGGTGAAGTGAACGTCTGAGAGTTCGATCAGCGGAGACACGCGGCTGCTCCCTTCACGGAAAGAGCCGCCCGCCCGGCGAAGCAGTCTGCAGCACAACGAGACCGATCATCGCCGCTCCCATCACCAGGCCGAAGACGGCATCGCTTCGGGAGTAAGCGAGCGTGTCGATCATCGGGAAGTTGCCGGTGAAGCCACGGCACTTCATTGCTTCGAGAATCCTCTCCGAGCGGTCCACCGCCCGCACCAGCATCATGCCGACGAGATATCCCAGGGAGCGATAGGTGTGCCGGCTGTTTCGCGGACGAAATCCGCGCGCTTTCATTGCCGCGCGCAGGCGCTGGTATTCCTGGTGCAGCACGTCGAGGTAACGGATCGTGAACAGGATGAGAGAGACGAGCCGTTGCGGCACGCAGAGACGGCGCAGGGCGTATCCCAGCGTGACCGGCTCCATCGAGCCGACCAGCGACATCAGCGCGAGAATGATGGCGTTCGCCTTCAGGCCGATCTGCGCTGCCTTGATGAGCCCTTCCCAACTGGCGGTAAACCCGAAGAGTGCGAAGATCGGTTGGCCCGAGACCGTGAAGGGAAGGAGTGCCAGCATGACGATGATGAAGCTGTCCATCATGATCATGCGGCGAAGGGTCTGGCCGACGGGCATCTGCGCCATCGTCATCAGGACGAGGGCAACGCCGAGACCGAGACTGAGGACCACCAGGTCATCGAGGGCGACAATCACCAACGCGAAGATCACCGCCGCGATGATCCGCGAACGCGCATCGACACGGTTGATCCGGCTCCGGCGGGGCACGCCTCCAGCTTCGGGAAGCGCGCTGCTGTCCATACCGAGGATCTGCTCCACCGCCTGGGCCTTCCGCAACCGATACCAGCCGCCGACATAAAGCCGATGCTGAGCAGACCGAGATTATAGCCGAGTGCGCCGACGAGCGACCGAATGCCGTTGCCGGTCGCCGGGAGAATTTTGACGGGGTAGCGGGCGAACACCGCTTCGTGGATCTTGACGGTCTTCACGGCGCCTCATGCAGGCGGCCACTGCCTGCTGAACCTCGGCGACAGCTTTTTCAGGCCTATCGTAGGGTGAACTGAGCGTATAGCGAAGTCCACCGTCTTCGGTGCGACCGATTGCGCAAATGGGCGTCGTTGGTGGGCCTCGCGCGCTCAACACTACCCTACGCTCCGCGTCCGGCCCTGTGGGTCGTCGCGGGACACCCGAGCGAAGCGCGTTGACTTGACTTCGCTCCGCACCCCTCCTAATGTCCCGATTTCCACCGGTGGTTACGAGCAGGGCCAGGCTGCGGAGTGCGCGCGCTGGCTCTTTTTCGTTGCCGATGAACGGGCGAACAAAAGGGACGGCGACTCGTGTTCGAGGGTCTGAGCGACCGGCTGAACGGTATCTTCGAGCGCTTGAAAAAGCGCGGCGCGCTGAGCGAGGCGGACGTCGGCGAAGCCTTGCGCGAGGTGCGCATCGCTTTGCTCGAGGCGGACGTTGCCCTGCCGGTGGTGAAGGAGTTCATCGCCCGCGTCCGCGAGCGTGCCGTGGGCCAGGAGGTGCTGCGCAGCGTCACCCCGGCGCAGATGGTCGTCAAGATCGTTCACGACAACCTTGTCGATATGCTCAGCGGCGATGCCGCGGACGAAAAGATGCGCGCGGGCGAGGGCGCCGGGATCAACCTTGCCGGCCCGCCACCGGTGGCGGTGCTGCTGGTTGGCCTCCAGGGCTCGGGCAAGACGACGACCGCCGCCAAGCTCGCCCATCGCCTGCGCAAGCGGGAGAGGAAGCGGGTGCTGCTGGCCTCGCTCGACGTCTACCGCCCGGCGGCGCAGCAGCAGCTTGCCGTGCTCGGCAAGCAGACGGATACCACCGTTCTCGATATCGTCAGCGGCGAGGCGCCGGTGCCGATCGCCGAGCGGGCGATGGACCACGCGCGGCGTCACGGCTTCGACGTGGTGATCCTGGATACCGCCGGGCGCCTGTCCATTGATGAGAAGATGATGGCCGAGGCGGCGGCGGTGAAGGCGGCGACGGCGCCGGTGGAGACGCTGCTCGTCGCCGATGCCCTGACCGGCCAGGACGCCGTGACGCTGGCTCGGTCGTTCAACGAAAAGGTTGGGATCACCGGCATCGTGCTGACCCGCGTCGATGGCGACTCGCGCGGTGGTGCGGCGCTGTCGATGCGGACCGTCACCGGCTGCCCGATCCGCTTGATGGGCGTGGGAGAGAAGACCGACGCCCTCGAAACCTTTCAGCCGGAGCGGATCGCCGGCCGCATCCTCGGCATGGGCGATGTGGTCGGCCTGGTCGAACGGGCGGCAGAGGTCATCGAGAAGGAGGACGCCGAGAAGCTGGCGGCGAAGCTGGCCAGGGGCGAGTTCAGCCTCGAGGATATGGCGGCGCAGTTCCGGCAACTGCGCAAGATCGGCGATCTGAAGGGCCTGCTCGGCCTGTTGCCGGGAATCGGCAAGATCAAGAAGCAGCTCGACGAAGCCAACGTCGATGACAAAATGATCGCCAGACAGGAGGCGATCATCCTGTCGATGACGCTCGCCGAGCGGCGCAACCCGAAGATCCTGAACGCCTCCCGCAGGAGGCGCATCGCCGCCGGTTCGGGGGCGACGGTTCAAGACGTCAACCGTCTCCTGAAGCAGCACCAGCAGATGGCGGCGATGATGAAAAAGGTCGGCAAGCTGGGCAAACGCGGCCTGTTCGGCGGCGGCGGACTGCCGCCAGGAATGTTGCCGCCCGGGTCGCTGCCTCCGGGGATGCTTCCGCCGCGTTGAGGCACGACCGGTGATCTGTGACACAAGGAAGAGGAACGAGTAACAGCATGAGCGTCAGAATTCGCCTGGCCCGCGGCGGCGCCAAGAAGCGCCCCTTCTACCGGATCGTCGTCGCCGACTCGCGCAGCCCGCGCGACGGTCGGTTCATCGAGGTGCTGGGCACGTACAATCCGATGCTGCAGACGGACCATCCGCAGCGAGTGATGCTGAAGCAGGAGCGGATCCAGCACTGGCTGCAGCATGGCGCGACACCGAGCGACCGCGTCGCCAAGTTTTGCGCGCAGGCCGGGCTGATGGAGTCGCGAGCCCGGACCGAGCAGAGCAAGAAGCCGCAGCCGAAGGCAAAGGCGCAGGAACGGCTGAAGGCGGCTGCGGAAGCCGCCGCGAAAGCCTCTGAGCCGGCGGCCGGCTAGGTTTCGCGCGGTTGACGGAGCAGCGATGGTGGCGACCGGCAGTCCGGATCGGGGGCGTGTCTGCGTCGGCGAGGTCGGCGCGGCGCACGCGCTGCGCGGCGAGTTCTGCGTGCGCAGCTTCACCGCCGATCCGCGGGCGATCGCCGGTTACGGTGCGCTGACCACCGATCGCGGTGGACCGCCGCTGCGTCTGTTCGTTGTCGGGGAGAAGAAGGGCGCGCTGATCGTCCGGGCCGAGGGCATCGCCCGGCGCGATCAGGCCGAGGCGTTGCGCGGCTGTCGTCTGTACGTGGAGCGGACGGCTCTCCCACGGCCGGATGACGACGAATACTATTACGCCGATCTGATCGGGCTTCGGGCTCAGTTGGAGGCCGACGACGGGGAACCG
>DAIQPV010000313.1:0-3756 GCA_036787145.1 Rhodospirillales bacterium | reverse complement strand
CGGCGGCGCGGCCAAGTTGCTGGTGGCGACCACCGTGATCGAGGTCGGCGTCGATGTTCCCGCGGCAACGGTGATGGTGATCGAGCACGCCGAGCGTTTCGGTCTCGCCCAGCTGCATCAGCTGCGCGGGCGGGTCGGCCGCAGCACCGCCGCCTCGACCTGCATCCTGCTGTACGCCCCGCCGATCACCGAGGCCGCGCGCTCCCGCCTTGCCGTCCTGCGCGAGAGCGACGACGGCTTCCGCATCGCCGAGGAGGATCTGCGGCTGCGCGGCGCGGGCGATGTCCTCGGCGTCAAGCAAAGCGGGCTGCCTGCATTTCGGGTTGCCGATCTCGCGGTGCACGCAGACCTGCTGGCGACCGCCGGCGACGATGCCCGCCTGATCCTTGAGCGCGATCCCGATCTTTCCAGCCCGCGCGGCAAAGCCTTGCGCACCCTGCTCTATCTGTTCGAGCGCGACGCCGCCATCCACACGCTTCGCGCCGGCTGAGCCGGTTTCTACGAACAGACCAATGCCTGCCTCTTCACGGCGTCACCGAGCCGGATCGGCCCGATCGCCCATTCGCGAAGAAAAGGACGCGGCGCATGAGGGAGGAGCGAACATATCGGGTGCACTCGGTGATCTGAGCCGCCATCCAGCGAAAGTGGTCCACCCGCAGGCCGCGGACGTGCTCCATCGCAACATCCAGATCGAAGTGGCCAAATTCGGCGACCGGTGCCGACTGAGCGGTCGGCCCGGCGCCATCGTGCCTCCCTGGCGTCTGCATCATGGCGTCCCCCTGCTGGGAACACTCCTGAGGGTCGCCCGTTTCCGGTTCGCGGAGTCTGCGAGGCTTGAACGGGAACGCGCATGCCTTTTCCGTTCGCGAGATGCGCGGAGCAGGAAGACGGCCTGCACGGCAACGGCAGCCCCGAGACCGGCGCAGATCACGAACAGCGGAGCACCGAGCCACAGCACCATCACCAGCAGGGGATGCGTGCTGCCATCGGCGGCCTCCCCGACCCTCGGGATGTTGGCCGCGATCACCAGGGCAAGAATTGAGACGATCCGCTGCCGGCTGTTCCGCATGGTCCCCCCCAGACATCACCTAGAAGGCCATGCTACGCGTAATCGGCGGCCGGCAGTGTGAACCGCTTCACAATTCGCTGTTTTGTGGGGCCGGCGGGCGCGCCGGTCGCGCGCGAGGCTCCCCGCGCATGAAGGGCGGAAGCTCTACCCCTGGCGAGCCTAGCGCTGATAGCGGCTGCTGTTGTTCCAGTAGAGGTGGTCGTTGTCGAGGCCGGGACGATTGACGCTGGGAGAGTATTGCGACCCGGGACCGGTGACGCCGAACGAGAAAGGCGAGGATTCCCCAGGCTTTTCACCCTGCCCCCGAGTCGGAGCCGGCTCGCCGAGGTTGCGATACTGGTCCGACGGATCGGCGAGGGCCTGGCCGCCGGACTTGCCGCCGGCTGTGAGCGGTTCCTCGGTAAACGCCTGCGCCGGAGCGCCGGCTGTCACCGCGGCGACAAGTGCCAGGCAAAATAGCAAGACGAGGGGTTTCATTCGCGGCTCCTCGGAAAGATCCATCCGCAACGCCATACAGCAGCAATGATAGCGTCGCTCCTTTCCCGCAAGAGGTGATGCTGCGGCTCCCCTCTTTCATCGGCAAATGGTCGCGCTGTGGTCACACCTGGATGAGCCGGCCGCCTTCCAGCCGCACCGAGCGATCCATCCGGGCGGCCAGTACCGGGTTGTGGGTCGCGATCAGGGCCGTCAGGCCGGCGCTGCGGGCGAGGCTCACGAACAGCGCGAAGACTTCTTCCGCGGTGACCGGATCGAGATTCCCCGTCGGCTCGTCGGCCAGGACGATCGCCGGCCGGTTGGCCAGGGCCCGGGCAATGGCGACCCGCTGCTGCTCGCCGCCGGAGAGCTGGCCCGGCCGGTGTTGCGCCCGATCCGCGAGCCCGAGGCTGGCAAGGAGTTCCTCCGCACGCACCCGCCCGTCGGCGCGGCCGACACCGGCGATCATCTGCGGCAACACGATGTTTTCCTCGGCGGAAAATTCCGGCAGCAGATGATGATACTGGTAGACGAAACCGATCCGGGTGCGGCGCAAGGCCGTCCGCCGGTCGTCGTTCAAGGGTCCGCAAGGCTCGCCATCGAGAAAGACCTCGCCCCCGTCCGGCCGCTCCAGCAGGCCCGCGACGTGCAGCAGCGTCGATTTTCCCGATCCCGACGGCCCGACCAGGGCCACCAGTTCGCCGGGCGCCGCACTGAGATCGATGCCGCGCAACACCTGCAGGGTCGTCCGTCCCTGGGAGTAGTTGCGAACGACGCCGGACAGCCGGAACACCGGCCGGCTCACAACAGCCGCCTCCACCGCACTGCTGTCATTCATAGCGAAGGGCTTCGGCCGGCTCGATGCGGGCGGCGCGCCAGGACGGATAAATCGTCGCCAGGAAGGACAAGACCAGTGCGATGCCGGTGACCGTCGCCACTTCGACCGGATCCACCTTCGCCGGCAGCTTCGACAGAAAGTAAATCTCCGGCGCAAAGACGTTGGTGCCGGTCAGTGTCTGGATGCCCTGGCGGATGGTCTCGATGTTGTCGCAGAACAGCAGGCCGGCCACAAAGCCGCAGAGCGTTCCGAGCACGCCCACACTGGCGCCGGAAAGGAAAAAGATGCGCGTAATCGCGCCCTTGGTGGCACCCATCGTCCGCAGGATGGCGATCGCCCGCCCCTTGTCCTTCACCAGCATGATCAGGCTGGAGATGATGTTAAAGGCGGCAACCACGATGATCAGCGTCAGGATGAGGAACATGACGTTGCGCTCGACCTGGATCGCATTAAAGAAGTTGGCGTTGGCGCGCTGCCAGTCGTGCACCCGGCCGACACCGGCCAGCATCTTCTGCAGGTCCCGGGCGAAGGCCGGCGCTCTTTCCGCATCGTCCAGGAAGATCTCCAGGGCGGTGACGGCATTCGGCATGTTGAAGTAGGTCTGGGCCGCCTCGAGCGGCATGAAGACGAAGTTGCTGTCGTATTCGAACATGCCAACATCGAACAGCCCCACCACCCGGTAAGCGCGCATCCGCGGCACCGTACCAAATGCGGTGACGTTGCCTTTCGGCGAGATCAGGGTGATCTTCTGGCCGACGCCGAGGCCCATGCGCTCCGCCAGCCGGGCGCCGATCAGCACGGCATCGTCGCCGGTGAAGTCGTCCAGGGAGCCGTCCACGATGTGCGACGTGACGATCTCGCGCTGGCGCATGTCTTCCGGACGCAGGCCGCGCACCATGGCGCCGCGCGCCACGCCGTTGGCGGTCGCCATCACCTGGTTTTCGATCATCGGGTCGACCAGCACGACGCCCGGCATCGCCGCCACAAGATCACGCAGGTGGTCGTAATCGGTGAGCCCTTCCACGCCGCCGTAGACGCTGACGTGTCCGTTCAGCCCGAGGATGCGGCCCAGCAGCTCCTGGCGAAAGCCATTCATGACCGACATTACGATGATGAGCGTCGCGACACCCAGGAAGATGCCGAGGAAGGAGAACAGGGCGATGACCGAGATGAACCCTTCCTTGCGGCGGGGGCGCAGGTAGCGCATCGCCACCGTCCATTCGAAAGCACTGAACATGGGTGCGGATTTCCTCAGGCGGCAAGCCGGGACAACGAGTCTTCAAAAGGCAATTCGGTCCGCTCGCCACCCTTCCTTATCTTCAGCTCAACTGTTCCCGCGGCCGCGCCACGCGGGCCGATGATGATCTGCGTCGGG
>DAIQPV010000312.1:0-3769 GCA_036787145.1 Rhodospirillales bacterium | reverse complement strand
CTTCGTGCTCCCCTTGCTGTCCTGCTGGCCGAGGCGGCGGTCGTCGCCGGTCGGGAGGACGAAGCACAGCGGCTGATGACGGTGGCAAAGCAGACGGCGACCGGAGGTGCTGCGCAAAGCAGGCTGGCCTATCTGGAGGGACGACGCCGGGAGAGCCGCGGGGAGATCGACGAAGCCATCTCCGCTTACGAGGAGGCCGCCCGGCTCGACCCCCGTCGCGGACGGGCGCAGGCGCAGCTGGCGCTGACGCAGTTGCGGTTGCGCCAGGGCCGGATCTCAGCGGCCGAAGCCGCCGCTGCGCTGGAGCGGCTGCGCCATGCGTGGCGCGGCGATGCTCTCGAGTTCCAGGTGCTGCGTGAATTGGGTCGCCTGCAGCTGGAGACCGGGAATTACGCCGCTGGCCTGCGCACGCTGAAACTGGCGGTGAGCGACTATGCCAACCTGCCCGGTGCTGCCGAAGCAACGCAGCGGATGGCGGCCGCCTTTGAAGGCCTGTTTCTCGACGGAGGCGCCGACCAGATGTCGTCGGTGGCGGCGCTGGGACTGTGGGAAGAGTTCAAGGAATTGACCCCGCCGGGCGAGAGGGGCCGCGAAATGGTGCGGAAGTTGGCCGATCGCCTGGTGGCCGTCGATCTTCTTGATCGTGCCGCCGGATTGTTGGAAAGCCTGTTGCCGGCGGCGACCGGGCCGGAGCGCGCTGCGCTGGGTTCCCGGCTGGCCGAGGTGCAGATCCTGGACGGCAAGGCGGAGGCGGCATTGGACGCGCTCACGCGGACTGCAGCCCCCGGCATCCCGGCGGAGGTGGCGGCGGCCCGGGCGCATACACAGGCGAGGGCGCTCCTGGCGCTGGGCCGCGGCGACGAAGCCCTGGCGGTGGTCGCGCGCGACGACGGCCTTGAAGCGGAACTGGTGCGCGCGAAGGTGTACCGTGCTCGGGGTGACTGGAGCCGGGCGGCTTCCTCGCTTCGCCACATTGTCGAGGCGGCGCGCGCCGATCCGCAGCAACCTCTGGACGACCGCCAGGCGCGCGACGTGCTCGATCTTGCGGTCGCGTTGACCCTTGCCGGCAACACGACGCAATTGGCTCAGCTTGACGCCAGCTATGGGAAGCCCATGGCCAAGACGTCGCTGAACGACGTCTTTCAACTCATTGCCGGAACCGTGCCGCCGCAAAACGCCGATTCTGCCGCATTGACCGAGCTGGTGGAGAAGGCAATGGCGTTCCGCCGGTCGCTTGCTCCCGCCGCCAACGGGCCCGGTGCCGCGCCTGCAAAGTGATCGTCAGGAAGCGAGCACGATCAGCCGTTGAAGCTGCGCACGAGACTGCCGACGATCAGCGCCCAGCCATCGACAAGCACGAAGAAGATCACCTTGAAAGGAAGGGCAACGGTCACCGGCGGCAACATCATCATCCCCATCGACATCAGCACCGACGAGACGACCATGTCGATGATCAGAAACGGCACGAAAACGAGAAAGCCGATTTCAAAGGCCCGCCGGAGCTCGCTGATCATGAACGCCGGAATAAGCACGCGGATGGGCGCTGACGCCGCGATCTCGCCACCCGAAGCGTCTTCAGCCCGCGCCTCGCCGGATGCGCCGGCTGGGTTCGGCACGGTGTGAGCCCCCGAAAGTTCTTCGAACAGTGCCAGGTCCTGCGGCCGGACGTTCGCCGCCATGAAGGTCCGCACCGGCGCCAACGTGCGTTCGAAGGCGCGGCCTTCGTCGATCGTCCCTTCGATCAGCGGGCGCACGCCGTCATTCCACGAGCGCTCCAGCGTCGGCTGCATGACGAAGAACGTGAGGAACAGGGCCAGGCTGATCATCACCTGGTTCGGCGGGGTCTGCTGAATTCCCAGCGCCGTGCGCAGGAACGACAGGACGACGATGATCCGCGTAAACGAGGTCACCATCACCAGAATTGCCGGCGCGAGGCTGAGGACCGTGAGCAGCGCCAGCAGTTGCACGATGCGCCCGGTGGCGTCCCCCCCACCGGAGGAGAGATCGAGGGTGACGCTTTGCGCGGCCGCCGGTGTGGCAAGCAGCGCGGTCGAAGCGACGCCGAGGATGGCGACCGCGATCCTACGGATCGGCCGTTTACTTCTCATGGGTCACCTCGAAGGCGCTCGGAGCGCCGGAAGGGCAGCGAATATTCCGCTCGACGACGGTCTCTGTGGAGGGGCCCAGGATCACCAGGTGCTCGACTCCATCGCGGCGAATGAGAAGCAGTCGGCGCTTGCCGTCGAGGGCAAGGGTCTCGACCGTCGCCAGACGCCGCCGGCCGCCCGCTGGCCTCGTCGTCTGTACCAGCCCGAAGCGCCGCGCCAGGAATCCCGCGACGCCGATCAGGCCGAGGACGAAGAGGAGCGACAGGATGAACTGACCGTAGTCAACGGCGCTCATCGTGAGCCTCGCTGTCCTCGGATGGCGTGCGATTGCGGTCCGCCAGCGCTCGGCCGAGCGCCGCCATCTCGTGTTGCAGGTCGATGAGCTGGTTGAGCCAGTGCGACGCTTCAGCCTTCGGCAGCCCTTTGATTTCTTCGCACAGATCGCGCACGGCCGGCCGGATCGGCTCCAGGTCCACATCGACGCCGTCGGCGATCAACCGTCTGGCCAGGCCGACCAGGCCTGCGGCCCAAGAGTAGGCGCCGGCGACGCGGGCATCGGCATCCGTGGTCATCCGCTGTCTCCTCGTGATGCCCATCACTGCCGCGGCGCTAGAATGCCGCTAAAAAACAGTGAGGAAGCGCTGTCACCGGGCCCATCCCGGCGCTCGCTCAGCGAATGGCCGATTGTGGGAGAGCAGCGTTAACGATTGATTACCGTGACCGAGGTTGCAGGCGCTTATCGCGCCGCTCCGCGGAAGCCGGTGGCCACGAGATACAGCTCCGTGGATTGTGCCCGCGATGACGGCGGCTTGACGTGCCGGACGGCAGCGAACGCTTGCTTGACGGTCGCCAGCAGGCGCGACTCCGTGCCGCCCTGCCAGACTTTCGCAACAAAGGCACCCTGAGGGGTAAGGATCTCTTCAGCGAACGCCACGGCGGCTTCGGCGAGGGCCATGCTCCGCAGATGATCGACGCTGCGATGACCGCTCGCGCTGGGGGCCATGTCGCTGAGAACGACATCGGCGGACCTGCCGCGCAGGGCTTCGCGGATCAACGTCAACGCCTCGTCATCCAGAAAGTCGTGGCGCAGGAGAGTGGCGCCCTCGATGGCGTCCATGTCGAGCAGATCGATGGCGACGATCTGGCCACCGCCCGGAGTGCCCGCGCGCGTCCGGCGGGCCGCCACCTGGGCCCAGCCGCCCGGCGCTGCACCGAGGTCAACGACCCGTGCCCCGGGCCGGAGCAGGCGAAAACGATCGTCGATCTCGATCAGCTTGAAGGCGGCGCGCGAGCGGTAGCCCTGGCGGCGGGCCTCCGCCACGTACGGGTCGGAAAGCTGGCGCTCGAGCCAACGCCGCGACGAGGGCGTTCGCTTCTTTCCGCTGGTCAGTCGGCCACCGGTACTCATCTTCGGCTGACTCTCATGTCGAAGGCGCGGTCTTCCCGGAGCAGACGGCATTGAGGCGCCGGAAATGTTCCGCATCGATGGCCGATGCGTCATAGGCAGCGCACGAGCGCTCGCTCAGAGCTTTTCGCGCACCGACATCGGCGATCAGCCCCTCGAGCGAAAGGGCGGCGGCCGACCATCCCTCTCCGGACGGGTCCGCCTTGAAGCCGTTCTGCAGGTCGGTGATATGTTCGTCGAGGCCGAGCCTGTTGCT
>DAIQPV010000311.1:0-3785 GCA_036787145.1 Rhodospirillales bacterium | reverse complement strand
GGTGGCTTCCACCATGTTTCCGCGGTCGACGCCTCGGGCAGCACCGGTGATGCCCCAACCCGCGCCGGCGGAGAGTCCAGCGGCGGAACCAGCGAGGGAGCCAGAGGGGGCGGAAGCGCCGCCATCGACGCCGGGTCCCGCGCCGCATCCCGCATCCCATCTCGCGCCGAGGTAACCTCGACCGGCTTGTTATGGGACGAGCGGTCATAAAGCACCCAGCCGACGCCCAGCCCGACCAAGGCCGTCGCGGACAAGAGCGCGATCCGCCACCCGGAGCGACGACGCCTGCGCGCATTCTCCCATCGCGCAGGCTCGACTCGTCGCGCCGAAGCGGCCCCGTAGCGAATGTGACCGGAGGCCACCATGGGAGGATCCCCGAGCGGCAGCACCTCTGCCGGAGGCCCGGCGGCGTCGGCAAAACCCGCGGAGTCCGGGTGAAGCGTCGTCCCCTCCGCGTTGGCAAAGGCAGCTGGCGACGCCGAGGCCTCAGGCGCCGCCAAAGCGGGACCGGCTGTGCGGACCGGCGAAGTTGCGAAGACCGGGTCAGCGCCCGCGACCGTTACCTCAGACGCTGGCGCTGCTGCGGCACCTGTGCCGTCACCGCTCGCCCCGCGAGCAGGGGTAACCGCGGGCAACGACAGCCGCGGCACGGGAGCCGCGGCGATGTCGAGCACGCGACGACACAGCCCCAGCACCTGTTGCGGGATGCCGTTGCACCGGCCGGCGAGATCGCTGATCTGCGGCGCAAGCGCCTCCTCCAGGTCCGACCCGCCGGTCTGCCGCACGCGATGGCGAATCATCCGTTCCGCCTCAGCCCGCGACATCGGCATCAGGCTGATAACTTGGGTGGCTGCAAGCGGGCTCCCCCCTCCGGACACCGCCGCCAGCCTCCGGGATAGCTGGGGCGTTCCCGCAAGCACCACCGACAATAGGCGCCGCTCTCCGCCGCGCAGAGTCGCGAGCGTCGCGATTGCCTTCAGGCTGGCGTCATCGAGGCGATCGGCATCGTCAATCAGCATCGCCGGCATCTGCTCGCCCGCCGAGGTGAGCTCCTGGAGCAACTGGGCAAGCTGTAGCGGATCGCCCCCTGCAGCGTTGAACGGTGCGGCAAAACGATCCACCAGTTCGGCAAATCCGGCGGTCTGGGTGCAGCGGAGGACCGGAGCGGCGTGGAGCAGACGAACGCCTGCAAGCGCCGCCACCTGCGCCCCCAGGTGACACAGCAACGTAGACTTGCCGATCCCGTCTTCTCCGACTAACAGGAAGAGTCCCTCGCCCTGATAAAGAGCGGTGAGAAGACGAGCGACAGCATTCCGACGGGGCATGTCGAAATAGGCGAGTCGCGGATCGGTAGCGTTATCGAAGGGATTTTCGCGAATATTGGCGGCTTCAGCGGTCACAGGGGCGGCCCTATACTTCTGGTGACACTCTCGACCTCACGGTGAAAGCGCCCGCATCAAGGATATCACAGCGCAGCCAACATCGAACGTCGATTATCGCCCTATGGTTCTCAGGAAACGGGCGTTGATATGGCACCGTTCGCCGCACCGACGGCACACGGCCTCAGCAAGCAACGTCTGACGCTCGTTGACGAGCTTGTCGAACAACAGTCCAAATGTCGATCAGCAGGTACGGCGCGCGCCGTACCGCAACGATTCGCAAAGGCTGATCAACCCTAGTCTTGTCCGCTCCAGAAGCGATATCCGATGCCGGCTCTCGCCAGCATCAGGCCCGACGGACGCGCAACACAACCCCTCGCAGTGCTGCAATTGACCAATTTCATCGTCGTTAAGATCGGCGAGCTGGTTAATGTTTCGCGCCCAATCCTCGACGTTCGTCCAGTCGTGGTGGTACAGAACGCGACTCATCTGTTGCATGTCTGCCATGTCAGGCTCCCACCGCGACGGGCCACGGCGCACCTGCGCGCCTCCGCATCACAATCGGCCGGAACTGCGGCCGGAACTGCGATTGCGACGCATTCTCTTGTCCGAGGGACACCAAGCGTGGGAGATACACCGGCTTTCGATCCTTGCCTTACCGATCCGCCAGGGCCGCTCTGCCCCTTTGCGGGTCAGGTAACCTACTCAGTTAAATGCCGCCGCCCGGCCCCACCGTCAAGATCTAGAGCCGTGAACGCGCCACAAACGTGCTCCTCATGCCACAATCGCTCGCTCGAACTATCGATAAACTCTACGTTCTTGTGGCCCTGCCGCACCATGGTGGAATTGAGAGGAAAACCGGGATAACCCGCTTTTCAGGCCCTCACCAGCCCGAGGCTAACGACGAATCCTTGACGCAGATTCGCGACCGATTCCGTTGCACGCCAACAACAGCCGCCCGACCGATTGAGACGCCTTCGCCGGCGGCGCCACGGTATGCTATCCCGCGCGGCGGGTTGCCGGTGCTCCCGCCAGCGGCTACATCAAGGTCCGGGTGCGGATCGAGGGACGGGAATCGCCGTGTTAGACGCTTTTGCCAAGGCGATCCGCCAGCTCGGCGATCCGGCGATGCGGCGCGTGCTGTTCTTCAGCGTCGGGCTGTCGCTGCTATCCTTTCTCGTGATCGGGATCGCCGTCGGATTCGCGCTCACCCACGTGACGTTTTTCCAGACCGGCTGGCTGGAGGCGGCAATAGACGTGCTCGGTGGGCTGGCGACGCTTGCTGTGAGCTGGTTTTTGTTCCCGACGGTGGTCAGCACCACAACCGGGTTTTTCCTCGACGGCGTCGCCGAGGCGGTCGAGCGCAAGCATTATCCGTTGCTGCCGCCCGCCCGCAGCCAACCGATCCCCGAAATTCTCGCCTCTTCCGCGAAATTCCTTGCGGTGATGCTGTCCCTTAACATCATTGTGTTGCTGTTCTTGTTGTTGCCGCCGGTATTCCCTTTTGTTTTCTATGCCGTAAACGGCTATCTTCTTGGTCGCGAATATTTCGAGGTGGTCGCCGCGCGCCGGCTCGATCCACGGGCGGCCCGGGCCCTCCGGCGGCAAAACGGTCGGACGGTATTTGCTGCGGGAGTGCTGTTGGCGCTGCTGCTGACCATTCCCGTGGTCAATTTCGTGGCACCCCTTCTCGGCACGGCGGCAATGGTCCACCTCTTCGCAAAGATGCAGCGGCAGGCCTGAGCTTTTGGATAGGACCGGTGTCCCCCGGTGAAGAACGAAGGAGAGCGAGAGGCGATGTTCCGAAAAAGCAGCCCCCATGCGGAAGGCCCCGAGCCCGTCGTGGTCGTGACGTCGCGACCGGAGCCGGTCGAGCAGGAAAAGCCGGCGAAGCCGCCCGTACGACGGACCGTCGCGGTTCCCTCCCGTCCGCTCGGCAATACCGGGTTCCCCATCGATATCGCTCGCCGCGGCGATGCTGCGGGAGGTTCGGGACGGTCCGATGCCTCCAGCTCGCCAGGTCGGGACAAGAACCTGATCATCGGCAAGGACGTGCGGCTGAAAGGCGAGGTCACCTCGTGCGACACGCTGGTCGTCGAGGGGGAAGTGGAGATCCTGCTTTCCGGCTGCCGGAGCCTGCACATCGGCCCGTCCGGGGTCTTTCGCGGCAAGGCGGCCGTCTCGGAGGCGGACATCGCCGGCCGGTTCGAGGGCGAGATTGACACGACGGAGCGCCTCGCGGTTCGCGCCAGCGGCCGCATCTCCGGCAAGATCCGGTATGGCCAGATCACCATCGATGCCGGCGGCCAGGTGACGGGAGAGATCGTCGGCGCGAATGGGGAGTCGTCTTCTTCCGCGGCAGTCCCGCCGGCGGCAGAACCGGCGGAGCCCGCGCCTGCCGCACCG
>DAIQPV010000310.1:0-3811 GCA_036787145.1 Rhodospirillales bacterium | reverse complement strand
GCGCGGCATTCTGATCGTCTTCGGCAACCCCTCGACCCTATCGCATTTGAGGCTCACCGGCCCGACGGTTCGCATCACATCCGAGGAATCCGCCGCAGTGACGCTCACGCCCCACGGCGCGCCCACGTTGATGCCGATTCCTCTCACCCTGAGCCAGCTATTGGTGCTGGGATGATTGCTCGGGGCAAACTGAGCGCCGCTTCCAATCGGGCGATGGTGGGCGGAATTCTTGCTGAAGGGATTAAGAAAAGCATCTTTCGGCGTGGTGCAGGCCGCCTCAAGGGAACTCGTGATCAGCATCGGGCCGGCAACCGCCCCGGCGGCGAAAGCCATCCACCGTAATCTGCCGGCTCCTCCGGCGTAGAGCGGCGGGAAGCGTTTGTTGCCGAAATCCTCCCCGCTCGGGGCTGCGGGACTCTCCGCGGCGGCCGAACCCGGCCGGCCGCCAGATCGCTTCGTTGTCATCACTCTTCTCCGGATCGGTTGATTGAGTTCATCTCCCATCGACCCACGTGCGAACGATCCCTACCGACCAAAGTGCGCCCTAAATGGGGAAAAGGAGGACGTTGCTCCGCTTCTGGTCGTCGAAGGCACTCACTCAAGCCCAACAGCCAACCAACGCGAGTAGATTCACAGGTTCGATCTACCCTGAAGCTGTATTTTTACGCCCTGATCCTTAACAAAGCCCGAATCGACATTATCTTGAGTGCGCTTCCGAGCCGCACTTCAAGGCTAGCCGGCGTTGGCGGGGGAAACTATCTACCCGAATTGGGGTATAGACGGTCGGTGGGTGCGCGATCGCTGCAGCGCCGGCCGGCGAAGGGCCATGACGAAGCCTAGCCCTTGGCAGGGGTCAAGCGCCGGCGAAGACCGGTGGACCGGAATGGAAGGGTGTTTATGCGTTATGCCAGCGAAGAATCCATGCAACCCACCCGCCGGATGGAGCGTTATTCAGGGCGGGCGAAAAAGCCTGCAACCGCTCCGTAAAGGTCAGCAAATGCGGTGTTTTTCAGAGCGGGAACACCCTCCGTGTTGTATAGCGCCGAAGTTGACAATCGAAACCCCGTATAATAAGGTCCGCTCGTAATGGTAATCGGCTCAACCTCGCGGAACAGATTGGGGGGAGCTTTGGCAAACTTTGCCGACGTATCTCACGGCACGAGCCGCCGGCCGAAAATATCAGCGTTCAACTGTGAATTCGATCCGCTCACCAAGCGGGACGCCGTCGCTACGATTTTGTCCTGGATCCGCGAGGGCACAATCTGTCGGTATGTCGTAACCCCTAACGTTCATCACCTGGTGCTGCTGCAAAGGCCCGGCTTGCTTGAAAGGGCCTATCGCGAGGCCAGCCTCACCCTCGTGGACGGCCGGCCGGTGACGTGGGCTCTCAAGTTCTTGGAGGAGCCGGTGCCGGAGGTGGTCCCCGGCAGCGATCTCGTGCCGGCACTGTTTGATGCTGCCGCTCCGGAAAAGCCGCTGAGGGTGTTCTTGCTGGGGGCGGCGCCTGGGGTGGCAGAGAGGGCAAGGGACGTCATTCAGCGCCGATGGCCGAATGTCTGCATCGTGGGTGTCTACGGACCGCCGCCGTCGTTTGAGAACGATGAGGTCGAGACTAGGCATATTCTGGATTTCGTTCGCGATGCTGCTCCAGATTTATTGATTATTGGTCTTGGGTGTCCAAAACAGGAGCAATGGATTTGCCGGTTTGCGGCGCAGGTTGAGGCAAAGGTCGCAATTTGCGCCGGCGCTACAATCGATTTTATTGCCGGCCACCGGCAGCGTGCGCCTCTATGGGTGCAAAAAATCGGATGTGAGTGGCTGTTCAGGGCGTTGCAGGAACCGCGCCGGATGGGTCGGCGCTATCTGCAGGACGTCTGGTTTTTTCCGGTGATGATTGTGCGCGAGTTCTGGAAGCGAAGGCGTTCAACGAACCCTTCCCATTCCACAGAACTTCGCTATTCAGCACCGCACCGCAGCGCGGACGATGCGCGCCAACGTCTGAGCGCTTGCCAGCAGGCATCGGATCCCCGCGGCCCGGAGTCCGCCGAAGCAGCGGTGGTGTCGCCAGATGGGCCAAGTCCGTCGTGGCATCGGGCCGGCTGCGTGCAGCTGGCCAGCGTCGGCGGGAGCGACCGGCCCCTTGCCCGGCTCGTGCGCGACCGCTTGCTCCAGGTCAACTCCGGAAGAAGGCTGGCTGAGGCCAATGCCCGCATTCTGTTGACCGGCCATGAGGGGTACATCGGCTGCACTTTGGCGCCGATGCTGATGGCAGCGGGCTATGATGTTGTGGGTCTGGACACGCGTCTATTTGCCGATGCGACATTGACGGGGGAGGTTGTTGGCCTGCCCAGCATCGACAAAGATATCCGCGATATAACGCCCGCGGATCTGCAGGGATTTGATGCAGTATTGCATCTGGCTGCTTTGCCCAATGATCCCCTGGGCCATCTCGAAGCCGAGCTGACCTATGAAATCAACCTGAAGGCGACCATTCAGTTGGCGGAACATGCCAAGGCAGCGGGTGTGTCGCGCTTTATATTTTCCTCCTCTTCCGGAGTTTTCGACGCCGCCGGCGATGTGAGTCTGAACGAAGACTCTGCTGTGACGCCGATCACGCCCTATGGTGTGGCCAAAATGTGGGCGGAACGGGATATCGGGCGAATGGCGGACAGCAGCTTCTGTCCCACATTCCTCCGCATCGGCACCGCGTATGGCGCGGCCGCGCGGATGCGCCTGGATTCGCTGGTCAATAATCTCGTCGCCACGGCCTTCACCACCGGCCGCATCGTGGTCGAGGGGGATGGCTCGACCTGGAGATGCGTGGCGCACGTCCACGACATCGGCCGCGCCTTTTTGGCTGTCGTGCGGGCGCCGAGGCATGTCGTGTTTAACACGGCCTTCAACGTCGGTCAGACCAGCGGGAACTATCGCATCCGGGACATTGCGGCGGTCATTGGCGATGTGGTTCCCAATTGCAAGGTGGCTTTTTCGCGCGGTTCCGGAACTGAGGCGCAGCGTTATCGCGTCGACTGCGCCAAGATCGCGCGATTGCTGCCGGGCTTTCAGCCGGAATGGACCCTGCGGGACGGCATCCTGGAACTGTATGGTGAGTTTCAGCGCGCAGGGCTGTCTGCGCAGGATGTTGATGGAGATCGATTTAAGCGCGCCAAGTTCTTACGGGATCTGATGGACATGCATCGGCTGGATCGTGATCTCCGCTGGTGCGATAACCCGCGCGCGGCGCTGCTCACCGCTGCAGGCTAGGGCAAATATCCCCCCCCATTAGCCGCAACGTCGCAACCATCTGCGGCTATTTCATGGCGGCAAGGGGGAAAAAGACGTGCGTGTTCCTGTGCTGCATTGAGCGTCGTCAAGAATAGAGGGAAAAGGGACCACCTCAACAGTGCGGCGAGCGCGGCGGGTCTTGGCGATTCTGGGCCTCTTGTTCGGTTGCTTGCCTGCCGGTGGTCCTGCTCTTGGGAATGAGACAGATCACGCGGCCGACGTTCCACTTCTACCAAATCCGGGGCCGGCATGCACCACGCCGGGAGACCTGTTCGACAATCCGTTCAGTGCCGCTTCGGCCCACCATCGGCCGGTAGGGACCGGGGCCGAATATGCCGGCGATGCGGACCCGAGTACCGCCAGTTGGCTGCAAAACACCGAAGGGTCGATCGGCATCAATGTCGGCGCGCCGTGGGGAGTCAGCGTCGCCACCGCCGGGCCTGCCGACCCAATGCTGACCGTGGATCCTGGACCTCCTGGCTGCGACCCGATCAGCGGGCTTCCCGTCGCTGTGAGATTCCCTGCG
>DAIQPV010000309.1:0-3815 GCA_036787145.1 Rhodospirillales bacterium | reverse complement strand
TAAGGCCGGTCCAGCCGCTGGCGGCGCAGCCCATCGCAGGCAAAGCGGGACTTGTCCGAGATCCACTCCTCGTTGACGTCCTCGTTGACACGCGGCAGGACGCGGACGACCTCGCTGGTGCGCGCGTCGATGCGGATGTTACAGCCGACGGCGTCCATCACGTCCACTGACTCGGTCTTCGACAGCTCCCACGGCCGCGCGACGAACGCGTAGGGTTTGCTGGTCAGGGCGCCGACCGGACAAAGATCGATGATGTTTCCGGACAGCTCCGAGGACAGCGCCTTCTCAACGTAGGTGGTGACCTGCATGTCCTCGCCGCGGCCGGTCGCTCCGAGTTCGGGGACGCCGGCAATGTCCTGGGCAAAGCGGATGCAGCGCGTGCACTGGATGCAGCGCGTCATGAACGTCTTCACCAGCGGACCGAAGTGTTTCTCCGGCACCGCGCGCTTGTTCTCGTGGTAGCGACCGCGGTCGAAGCCGTAATACAGGGCCTGATCCTGAAGATCGCACTCGCCGCCCTGGTCGCAGATCGGGCAGTCGAGCGGGTGGTTGATCAGCAGGAACTCCATCACACCCTTTCGGGCCGCGAGCACCTTCGGGGTGTTGGTCTCGACCACCATGCCGTCGGCCGCCGGCATCGCACACGACGCAATCGGCTTCGGCGAGCCCTGCATCCCGACGAGGCACATCCGGCAGTTGCCGGCGATGGCGAGGCGTTCGTGGTAGCAAAACCGCGGGATCTCGACGCCGACGCTCTCGCAAGCCTGCAGCAAGGTGAGGCCCGCCGGGACCTCGACCTGTCGTCCGTCGATCGTCAGCTTCGGCATCGCTCTCCGCCCTTACGCCGCTTGTTTGTTTTGGCTTGCCTGGTATTCAGCGATGCGCTGCTCCAGTTCGGGCCGGAAATTTCGGATCAATCCCTGAATCGGCCAGGCCGCCGCGTCCCCCAGGGCACAGATCGTGTGCCCCTCGATCTGGCGGGTCACCTGGCTCAGCAGGTCGATTTCTTCGGGACGGGCGCGGCCCGCACTGATCCTTTCCATCACCCGCCACAGCCAGCCGGTGCCCTCCCGACACGGCGTACACTGTCCACAACTCTCGTGCTTGTAGAAGCGCGAAAAGCGGGTGACGGCGCGGACGATGTCGGTCGATTTGTCCATGACGATCACAGCGGCGGTGCCGAGGCCCGATTTCGCCTGCTGCAAGCCATCGAAGTCCATGCGCACCGTTTCGCAGATCGAGCGTGGCATCGCTGGCACGGATGACCCACCGGGGATGATGGCCAGCAGATTGTTCCAGCCACCGCGCACGCCGCCGGCGTGTCGTTCGATCAGTTCCTTGAGAGGAATGCCCATTTCCTCTTCAACGGTACAGGGTTGGTTGACGTGCCCTGAGATGTTGAAGAGCTTGGTGCCGGTATTCTTCGGCCGGCCGATGCTGGCGAACCAGTCGCCGCCCCGCCGCATGATGGTCGGAACGACCGCAATCGTCTCGACGTTGTTGACGGTCGTCGGACACCCGTAAAGCCCGACGTTGGCTGGAAACGGCGGCTTCAGGCGCGGCTGCCCCTTCCTGCCCTCAAGGCTTTCGATCAGTGCCGTCTCTTCGCCGCAGATGTACGCTCCGGCGCCCCGGTGAACGTGAATATCGAAGGCCCAGCCCGAGCCGCAGGCATTCAGGCCGAGCAGGCCGGCCTCGCGCGCTTCGTCGATCGCCCGCTCCAGCGCCTCGATCTCGCGGAAGAACTCGCCGCGGACGTAGATGTAGGCGGTGTGGGCAGCCATACCGACGCCGGCGAGAAGGCACCCCTCGATCAGCTTGTGCGGCTCGTGCCGCATGATCTCGCGATCCTTGCAGGTACCGGGCTCGCCCTCGTCGGCGTTGACGACCAGGTAGTGCGGGCGATCGCTCACCTCCTTGGGCATGAACGACCATTTCATGCCGGTGACAAACCCGGCACCGCCCCGGCCACGCAAACCGGACTTGCGAACTTCGTCGACGATGGCGACGCGGCCCCGCGCAATCAGCTCGTGCGTGCCATCCCAGTCGCCGCGTGCGCGCGCTCCTTGCAGATTGAGCTCGCCGAAGCCGTAGAGATTGGTGAAGATCCGGTCCTGATCCTTGAGCATCAAGCCTCTCCGCCTTGCTTGCCAGGCCCGGATGGCGCTCCAGGCATCGCCGTCAGCGAGGTCAGCCCTCCCGCCGGCTCGGCGCCGCGACGACCGATCTGCGAGCCCGCCTTCGGTTTCTCCCCGCGCGCCAGCGCATCCAGGATCGCGGCGACGCTTTCCGGTGTCAGATCCTCGTAGTAGTCGTCACCGATCTGCATCATCGGCGCATTGACACAGGCGCCGAGACATTCCCCTTCCGCCAGCGTGAACAACCCGTCGTCGCTGGTTTCGCCGACGCCGATGCCCAACTTCTCGCGAAAGACGGCGATGACCTCATCGGAGCCCCGCAGCCAGCACGGGACGTTGGTGCAGACCTGCACGAAGTTCCGGCCGACGGGCTGCAGGTTGAACATCGTGTAGAAGGTCGCGACTTCGTAAACGCGGATGGGCGGCATCTGCAGGAAGTCGGCCACATAATCGAGCGCCTGCAGCGTCAGGTAGCCGCCGTTCTGACGCTGAGCCAGATGCAGCAGCGGCAGAACCGCGCTCGCCTGCCTGCCTTGCGGATACTTCGCCAGATGGCGGCGCGCCTCCTCGAGGCTCTCGTCCGAGAACGCGAAGGGCGGCCCGGAAACGGCAATAGCACTGCGCTCGCTCATCGGTCTACCTCTCCGAAAACGATATCCAGCGAGCCCAGCACGGCGACGACATCGGCCAGCATATGACCGCGGCAGAGGAAGTCCATCGCCTGCAAGTGGGCGAAACCTGGCGTCCGGATCTTGCAGCGGTATGGCCGGTTGGTGCCGTCGGCAACCAGGTAAACCCCGAACTCGCCCTTTGGAGCCTCCACCACGGTGTAGGTTTCCCCTTCCGGAACGTGGTAGCCCTCGGTGTACAGCTTGAAATGGTGGATGAGCGCTTCCATCGAGTGCTTCATCTCGGCACGAGGCGGCGGCGCGATCTTCCGGTCATCCACCCGCACCGGGCCGCTCGGCATCTCCTGCAGGCACTGGCGAATGATCTTCAGGCTCTCGCGCATCTCGTACATGCGCACCAGGTAGCGATCATAGCAGTCGCCGTGCTTGCCCACCGGCACGTCGAAATCCACCCGATCGTAAGCATCATAGGGCTGGGCCTTGCGCAGGTCCCAGGCAACGCCGCTCGCCCGCAGACAGGGCCCGCTGAATCCCCAGTCGAGCGCCTGCGTCGCATCGATCACGCCGATATCCACCGCGCGCTGCTTGAAGATGCGATTCTCCGTCAGCAGCTCTTCCAGATCGTCGATGCACTGCGGAAACTGCTCGGACCACGTCCAGATATCGTCGGTGAGCCCCGCCGGCATATCCAGCGCCACGCCTCCCGGGCGAAAGTAATTCATGTGCATGCGGGCGCCGCAGACCCGCTCGCAGAACTCCATCAAAATCTCGCGCTGCTCGAATCCCCAGAGCATGGGGGTCATCGCGCCCACGTCCATGGCAAACGCGCAGACGGTGAAGATGTGATTGAGCACGCGCCCGATCTCGGCATAGAGCACGCGGATGTACTGACCGCGCGGCGGCGCCTCGATTCCCAGCAGCTTCTCCGCGGCCAGAGCGAACGCATGCTCCTGGTTCTGCGGGGCGACATAGTCGAGACGGTCGAAATACGGCACCGCCTGCAGATACGTCTTGTATTCGATCAGCTTCTCGGTGCCGCGATGCAGCA
>DAIQPV010000308.1:0-3851 GCA_036787145.1 Rhodospirillales bacterium | reverse complement strand
CGCGGCGTGGATCCAAGCACAACCTGATCCGCCAGGCGCTGGACAACGCGCGCGATGCCCTCGCCCGGCGGCTGGGTGAGCACGCCTCGCAGCGCCGGCTGTTGGAGGGCCTGGCCCGCCTGCTCGACCTGGAAGCCGTCCCGGAACGGATCGAAGTTTACGACAACAGCCACATCTCAGGCTCGGATGCGATGGGTGCGATGATCGTCGCGGGTCCCGAGGGACTGGTGAAGAACGCCTATCGCAAATTCCGCATCCGCAATGAGGCGTGCGCCGCGGCCGGCGACGACTATGCCATGATGCGTGAGGTGATGAGCCGCCGCTTTGGGCGAGCCCTGGCCGAAGGAGCGGACGAGGCGCGGGGTCAGTGGCCCGACCTGATCCTGATCGATGGCGGCGCCGGACAGCTTGCCGCCGCGCGCGCCGTGCTCCAGGATCTGGGGATCGAGGACGTCCAGGTGGCGGCGATCGCCAAGGGACCGGAGCGCAACGCCGGCCGCGAGCGCATTTTTCTGCCCGGCCGCCCACCCATTCAACCCGCGCCAAGCGACCCGGTGCTCTTCTTCCTGCAGCGGCTGCGCGATGAGGCGCATCGCTTTGTCATCGGCGGCCATCGCGCGCGGCGCTCGGCGAAGCTGGCGCAGTCCGAGATCGACGAGATCCCCGGCATCGGCCCCCGCCGCAAGAAGGCCCTCCTGCATCACTTCGGCTCGTCGCGCGCCGTCGAACGAGCTGGCCTCGCCGATCTGGAGGTGGTGCCCGGTATCAGCCGCGCCACCGCCCGCAAGATCTATGACTGGTTTCACCCCGAGCGCCGGAGCTAGAATAGGCGCCCGGCTGCGCCACACAGGGTGCTTGATGGAAGCCAACCTGCCCAACGCGCTTACCTTGTCCCGGATCCTGGCGACCCCGGTGGTCTGCCTGCTGCTGTTCCACGGCACCAACCTCGGCAGCTGGCTGGCGCTTGGCGTCTGGATTTACGCGTGTGTCACCGACTTTCTCGATGGCTGGCTGGCGCGAACCTGGCAGCAGCAGTCCACGTTCGGCCGGATGCTCGATCCGATCGCGGATAAACTCCTGGTGTCCTCCGTCCTGCTGGTGCTGGTGGGCGTCGATCGTTTGAGCGGCGCTGCGATCTTCCCGGCAGCGATCATTCTGTGTCGCGAAATCCTCGTTTCCGGACTCCGCGAGTTTCTCGCGCAGTTGCAGGTGCGGGTTCCCGTGACCCAGCTTTCCAAATGGAAGACCACGCTGCAGATGGTCGCGATCGGTTTTCTCGTCGTGGGCGATACCGGACCGACCATCGGCTCGATCGGATCCGTGCAGATCGGTCTTTACGGGCTATGGGCGGCTGCGGTGCTCACCCTCGTCACCGGCTACGACTACCTGCGGGCAAGCCTGAATTATGTTGCCGCCGACAGACGGGCAGCGGACAGACCGTTCGTTGCGAAGCCACCCATCGAGCCCGCCGATGCGCGCAAAGCGCGCTGAACGGTGCACCGCGTGGAAGCCGCCATCCAGGTTCTTTATTTTGCATGGGTCCGGGAGAAAGCCGGCAGAGCCTCCGAAGAGGTGGCGATACCACCCTCGGTGGCCGACGTCGCCGGGCTGATCGATTGGCTGCGGCAACGGGGCGGCGGCCCGGCAAACGCCCTGGCCGACCTGAGAATGGTGCGTGTGGCGGTCAATCAGGAGCACGTGGGCCTTGATCATGCGGTCCGGGCCGGCGACGAAGTGGCCTTCTTTCCTCCGGTGACCGGCGGATGATCCGGGTTCAGGAAGAGGACTTTGATGTTGCCGCAGAGCTGGCCGGGATGCCGGGCGATGGTGCCTTGAGCCTGTTCGTCGGCACGGTCCGGGCGGAAAACGCCGGCCGGTCCATCCTCGCCATGACACTGGAGCATTACCCTGGGATGGCGGAACGAGAACTGGCACGGCTGGAAGAAGACGCCCGCCGCCGCTGGCCGCTGACCGGCGCGCTCATCGTGCACCGGCACGGTCGGCTCAAGCCTGGAGAGCGGATTGTGCTGGTCGCCGTCTGCTCTCCCCACCGGGCAGCCGCCTTCGACGCCTGCCGCTTTCTGATCGACCAGCTGAAGACCACGGCCCCGTTCTGGAAAAGCGAAGAAACCGCCGCCGGTCATGCCTGGGTCGACGCGCGAGGCGAGGACGACGCGGCTGCCGGGCGATGGGGCTGACGGACAGCCCGATTTCAACTTCAACCCACAATCGGAGATGAAGGATTCGTGCATTCGCCCTCTGTCGTGCCTTCGGTTTGCCCGGCTAATGCTTTGCCGCTCTGCCAGGCCGTGTTCTTCGACTTCGACGGTGTGATCGTCGAGTCCGAGGAAATCAAAACCCGTGCCTTCAAGGTTCTGTATCGCGAACACGGCCCGGAGGTCGTCGCGGCGGCCGTTGCGCATCACCGGGCCAACGGCGGCATCTCGCGACGCAAGAAGATCCGCTGGTGTCATCGGACCCTCCTGGGGATCGAGCTGGACCCACCCGAACTCGACCGGCTTTGCAAGCGTTTTTCAGCACTGGTTGAAGACGAGGTGGTTGCCTGCGACTGGGTGGCGGGAGCGGAACAGCTGCTGCGCGACCTGCATGGGCGCCTGCCGCTGTTTGTCATCTCGGGAACGCCGCACGAGGAACTGAGCCGGATTTTCGCCCGCCGCCAGCTTTCGCCATGGTTCACCGAAGTCTGGGGCTCGCCGCGGGGCAAGCCGGAGATCATCGAGGATATCCTCTCGCGCCACCCGTTCGAGCGCGACCGCGTGCTGTTCATCGGCGACTCGGCGGCCGACCTGAGGGCAGCAGGCGCCACCGGCCTGCGTTTTCTCGGACGATGCGCCGACGGCCGACCCAGCCCCTTTCCCGATGGGACCCCGACCATCCCCGATCTGACGGGCTTGCGGATTGATCTATTCTGACACGTAAAAGCGTCCCCTGGCCTGGGAGCGCTAAGAGTGGTCGTGTCCCAGTTTCAAACTGCTCCTGAGACACCTGCGGTGATCCAACGCATTTCGCCAACTGCGACCGTTCGGAGGCACGATTAGCAGACACTGATAATATCGTTGTCGAGACGCCAGCGGACATACCCGTGACCACGAAGGACCAGGGTGATTGAAAGCCACTGCACTAACAGCCACTTGCGGCTATCGTGCGTGACTCACCAATCACGGTGCGCCCACACAATGAACACCGATCAGCTTCATCGTACCGGTGACGAGTAATTCGCGGCACGCTGCCACATTAAATCTCGATGTGATTACCAAATTTTTTCCCATCTTTGAAATATGTCACCTCAATCAAAGGAGGTGATTGTTGAATTTTGATGAAGGCGCCGAGCAAATAGCGAAAGGACTGTATTTTAGATGTTAGCATTTCCAATCTGCGATGATCAATTTCGGGACCGCGTGGGTCACTAGCTTTTTTGATCTCACAAACTAGTATATTTTTTTCTCCAGATCTTCGTTTATGGAGCACTATATCTGGAAAGAAGCGCTTTGTACATGTACCGTCATGACACTCCTCTTTGGGAAGCCCGAGGAACTTTTTTACGTCGTCACCTTCCCGATTGTAGTCGCAATCAACGCTAAGATACCCATCCTCAACCGCACATGCCATGTAATGGGCTATTCGGAATACGATGGTACGTTCGCCAATCGACGCGCCGAATTCCCCCAACTCGACCTTTAGACGTTGCACCGCGTCTTTCAAAATCTCTTTTGCTTTCGCTTCGTTCATTCCTGCTCACATATCGCTGCCACCACGACAATGCTCTAAATCGCGTTGCTTGCAAAGAGTATTTGCGGGTTGAAGAAATCAAAAATTATGTACACATTGTA
>DAIQPV010000307.1:0-3875 GCA_036787145.1 Rhodospirillales bacterium | reverse complement strand
CGGGACTGATGATCAACTATCGCTATGATCTGGCTCGGATCGACGCCAACCACGAGGCCTACCGGGCCAGCGGCAAAGTCGCCCTGTCGTCGGCGGTGAAGACGCTGCTGGACCACTAGACGACCGGCAGGCGCGCGGAGGGCTCCTCCCCGCTCCACTGTCTCCGCGGCCGGCGGCTTGTCGCTTCTGGCCCGATTGACGACCGCACCGCCCGGTCATGTGCCCGTCCGGTTGGTTGGGTCGGAGGAGGAGGTGCGGATGGAGATGGTGATCGCGTGCGCCGGCTACGAGGACGGGCGCCGGGTCGCCGACCTCGAGCTGAACGATTGCGCCTCCTTTGCCGACCGGCCGGGGCGATTCGTCTGGGTCGGCCTGTTCGAGCCATCCGTGGAAATTCTGCGCAGCCTGCAGCGGCAGTTCGGCTTGCACGAACTGGCCGTCGAAGATGCGCTGCGGGCGCATCAACGGCCGAAGCTCGACCTTTACGGAGACTCGCTGTTCATGGTGCTGCGCACGGCGCGGCAGGCCGAGGGCGGCCTCATCTTCGGCGAGACGCACGTTTTTGCCGGCAGCGGCTACGTGATCTCGGTCCGCCACGGCGATACGTCGTCGTACGAGGCCGTGCGCGGCCGCTGCGAGGATTCGCCGCGGCTGCTGGCGAACGGAGAAGACTACGTCCTCTACGCCATCATGGATTTCGTGGCCGATGACTATATGCCGATCGTGGAAGCGATGGAGAAGCAGGCGGACGCGATCGAGGAGGCGGTGCAATCGCCGAACGTTGGCCAGCGGACGATCGCGGCGATCGCCGGGCTCAGGCGGGACCTCCTGCGGCTGCGCCGCGCCAGCGCGCCAATGCTGGACGTGTGCAACCGCTTCGAACACTTCACCATGCCCTTCATCGACGACGAGGTCCGGCCTTATTATCGCGATGTCCGCGACCACGTGATCCGCATCAACGAGAGTCTGGATATCCTCCGCGACGTGGTCTCCGATGCCTTCGAGACGTACATGCTTCTCGCCGCCAACCGCCAGGGCGAAGTAACCCGGCAACTCGCCGGTTGGGCAGCCATCCTCGCCATCCCGACGGCAATCGCCGGCATTTACGGAATGAATTTCGAATACATGCCGGAGCTGAAGCAGCCCTGGGCCTATCCGCTCGTCCTCGCGGCGATCGCCATCGTCTGCACCGTCCTTTTCGTGCGTTTCCGCAGAATGGGCTGGATCTGAGCGGTTCGGGCGGAGCTGCTTGCGGCACGACAAGACGAGTTGCTGCCGATATACCCTTCCCCGTCGTTGTCCTCGCCGGTTGCAATGACCGAGATGGGGATCGGGGAGGCAGTCTTGGCTAACATCCTTGCGCTCCATCCGCCAGCAAAATGCAGGGCCAGCATAAGGTGGGCGCAGCGAAACGAGAATCTGTTTGCAGATGCATGCACGCGCTCCGAGTGGGTAGCTCGCCTGCTGTGACTTAAAATATTAAATCTAAAATCAAATACGCGTTAGAGGTAATTAAGCTACCCGCCGGCGGTAGCTGAGGAGCCCCACTAACCCAAGAGGGTCGGCTCAGGTTTGATCCAGGAATCGAAATTAAATTTCATTTGCAGTTAAACTGCTGATGCAGTACTTTTATGGTCAAGTGAAGAATTCGTGATCGCCGTACTTTTTGCTGAGATCTATGGCTAGGGGGAGTGTCTTGAGATGCGGAGTACTGTCATGCGCACGCTGGCGGGAGTGGTGGTTGCGGCTGCGACTATCGGTGTCGCTGCTGAGCCGGCACAGGCAGCGAGCGGAATATCGGGCATTCCGGCGAGCACTTGGTATTTTGTACAACCAAGTTATTGCTACCAAATTCCCCAAGACGGTTATACCGTAATCTACGTGTATTCGACAGATGGCGCATTCTTGTATTCCACTGAACAGGACGTCGTCGCGTCGGTGAGTGGCTTCTGCGCCAACGGCAACAATTTCTACGCATATTCCGCCGATGGAAGCAGCTGGACTTACACCTATCTTGCTCCCGGTCTGTAGCGCGGTAAGTAGTGAACCGCCGGCCAACCGGCCGCGCCTTCTGCGCGACCGTCACCCTGCTGCTCATGCTTCCCTGTGCTGATTGCTTTGCGCAATCAGCACAGTCCGGACTCTCGCCCTACCGCGACGAGTGGAAGCCAATTCCCAAGACCTTGTCGGAACTGCTTGATACGGACTACGAGATTGTCAGTATCCTTGCGCCATCGCCGCAGGCGCGATGGTATTTCCTGCGCAAGCCTGGCAGCTTCGTCAAATGCACCGAGCAGGCAACGCTGCGCGAGCCGCCATCGCTGCCGGCGAACCTGCCACCTCCCCCAGATGGAGCGGCACAGGCGGAACATCCGGAACGCAAGATGGGGGCACCACCCAGGGCCGCGTCGGCGATCGACTGCGCCGAACTCTCCCGCGTCGCGGCGCGGCGGACTCCCTGAGGGCCGGTTCGTTGCCGACATCCGGCAAGAAACCGCATCCAGGAACGGGTGATGCTCGGAGCTAGATCGATCGTGCGGGTCTCGTTCGGTCGGACGCTATCGCCCGGCCCCGTCGCTGATCTTGATTGAGACGCTGAAGCGCTCTGCCGAACGTCCCCCGCCCTCCCAGTTCCGCTTCAACTGCAGTGCGGATCAGGACTTCTCCCGGCGTGTCCAGCCGGAAAGCGAAAACCCTTGTGCCGCCGGCCCCCAGGAGTCCGCTCTCTGCCGGGGTGAACCTCGTCGCCACCAGGGTGACGTGCCGAAGCGACGGCGCGACGGTCCAGACGTAGCCGGTCGTCGGGTTCTCCTTGAGCTGGATGGCGACCTGGTCGCCGACCCGTCCTGAGATGGTCCGGCCGTTATCGTCGGCGGTGAGTGTCAGAGTGACCGCGTCCTGCTGAGCGGCAGGCTGTTCGCTCACCGCCTGGCCGACTTGCGTGGCCATTGCGATCACGAACCAGACCACGAGCCAGAGCCGGAAGTGACCGTGTATCCTGTCCATCGGCTTGCGTCTGTTGGTGGAGCCGAGGGGGATCGAACCCCTGACCTTCGCATTGCGAACGCGACGCTCTCCCAGCTGAGCTACGGCCCCTGATGGTCACACGGGAGTGACCTGCGTCACATCCGGTGCGGCCGACGAGCGCGATAATGGGATTGGCCTGCTCGGGGTGTCAAGGGCATGTCAAATGCTGGGTAAGGGCTGGGCGCAGGCAGGAGTCGGCGATGACGCTTCCCTGCCGCCAGAGGCTCAGAACTCGGGGACATCAGACAGTAACGTGGTCGTCGCACCGGGTTAAACGGGCGCCGGTGCCCTCGTGGGAGCAATGTCTAGATTCCCGACTCGAAGACTTAGAGATTCAGAACCCAGAGGGAAGCCTTCCTCCATTGCCTGCAGCCCGTTCGATTACCACACTTGCGGCAACGGGATTTGCACCTTGATCCGTACAATCAGGTTTGGCTGGACAGAGGGCGCCATCTTCTGTATTGTAAAAGACTAATATGCGGGCGACACGCGGGAGAGGTTGAAGTGGCCAGAGTTTGGCGTGGTTTGCGTGATCCACGGGGGTGGTTCTGCGCAGTTATTGCTGTGGTTATTGTCGCGCGGTCGGTGGCCGCGCAGGATCTTGACGGGGCATCGGGTTCCGTCGGTTCTGCCGAGCCTGCGGCTCCGTTGCTCAGCGCGAGCGACAGCGCGGTGATCGACGGGCTGCGCATCTTCACCCAGGAGACCTTTGGTGGAAATGGCCGGGTTTGTGCGACCTGCCATCCGCCGACCCACAACTTCACCATCGATCCGGCGTTCATCCGCAAGCTGCCGAGTACCGACCCGCTCTTTGTCTCGGAGCGTGATCTCAACCTGCGGGGACTTGA
>DAIQPV010000306.1:0-3898 GCA_036787145.1 Rhodospirillales bacterium | reverse complement strand
GAGCAATTCCGCGAAGGGCCGCTGCGTGATTTTTTTGAGCGATTCTTTCAGGAGGGCGGACCCGGCCAGTCGCCTGGACCAAAGGCGGAACGGTCGGCGCTCGGTTCCGGATTCATCATTTCCGGCGACGGCATCGTTGTGACCAACAATCACGTTATCGGCAATGCCGAGAAAATGGACGTGACCCTGAAGGACGGCAGCAGATTTTCGGCGAAGCTGATCGGCAGCGACGACAAGACCGACCTCGCCGTGCTGAAGATCGAGGCTGACCGCCCGCTGCCGGTGGTTGCCTGGGGCGATTCCGATCATTCCCGCGTCGGAGACTGGGTGGTTGCGGTCGGCAATCCCTTCGGCCTGTCCGGAACCGCAACCGCGGGGATCATTTCCTCACGCGGCCGAGACATTGGTGCCGGCCCTTACGACGACTTCATCCAGATTGACGCGCCGATCAACACCGGCAACTCGGGCGGACCGCTGTTCGATACCGACGGTGCCGTGATCGGGGTGAACACCGCGATTTACAGCCCGAGCGGCGGCAATGTCGGCATCGGATTTGCCATTCCGTCCAACGCCGCCCGTAAGGTGGTCGCCGCGTTGCAGGAGAAGGGCACGGTCAGCCGCGGCTGGCTGGGCGTTGCCATTCAGCCGGTCACGTCCGACGTCGCCGACGGCCTCGGCCTGAGTAAGGCGGCGGGGGCGCTCGTTGCCACGGTCACACCCGACAGCCCGGCCGATAAAGCCGGCCTGCGACAGGGCGACGTCGTCCTCGCCTTCAACGGCCAGGAGATCGCAACGCCGCGTGAACTGAGCCGCGCCGTTGCCGACGCCAGCGCCGGTGAGAAAGGCAAGCTGCAGGTTTGGCGCGACAACCGGGAGATCGACGTCAGCGTCCGCATCGGCGAGATGCCAAAGCAGGTGGCGAGTAACGAGCCTGACCAGAAGCACGCGCCGGGCAGGCATGGCGGAGGCGGCGTCGAGCTGGGCGCCCTGGGGTTGACCCTGGCGCCGCTGGACGACGCCGGTCGCCAGCGCTGGGGACTGGCGGAGAACGCGTCCGGTGTCCTGGTTGCTTCTGTCGATGCCAAGGCTGACGCGGCCGAAAAGGGGCTTCAGCCGGGAGATGTGATCACCCGGGTCAATCAGCAGGAGGTGAAAACCCCGGCCGATGTGGAGAAGGCCGTGGAGAAGGCGAAGTCGGCCCAGCGCAAGACGGTGCTGCTGCTGGTCGACCGGCACGGCACCCAGCAGTTCGTTGCCGTCGAGTTTACCCGCGCCTGAGTTCGCGCGATCAGGTTGACCGCCGTCGTCCCGCTCCCTCCCCCCACTCCCGGACGACGGCATAGCGAAGCCGGCCCTTCGGCGGGGCCGGCCTCCGATGGGCCCCGTTCCCTTGCTCCCGGGAACGGGGCCTTCATTTCTCGCGATGACGATCCGTTCCAGCTATATCGTTATCGGATGCGCATACTGGTGATTGAAGACGATCAGGAAACCGCCGACTACCTGCGCAAGGGGCTGGCGGAAAGCGGTCATGTGGCCGACCATTCGGCGACGGGACCGGACGGGCTCGCCCAGGCCCTGAGCGGCCGCTATGACGCGCTGATCGTCGACCGGATGCTTCCCGGCATGGATGGATTGTCGGTGATCCGGGTCCTGCGCGAGGAGAAGGTGACGACGCCGGTGCTCGTCCTCAGCGCTCTCGGGCAGGTGAGCGATCGGGTGCGCGGGCTGCGCGCGGGCGGCGACGACTATCTCGTCAAGCCTTTTGCATTCTCCGAGTTACTGGCGCGATTGGAGGCCCTGGCGCGGCGCGCCGGCACCGAGTCCGAAATGGAGGCGCAGACGCAACTGCGGGCCGGAGACCTGGAGATGGACCTGCTGCGCCGCACCGTCGTCCGCGCCGGCCGGGCGATCGAACTGCAACCGCGCGAATTCCGGCTGCTGGAATTCCTGATGCGCCACGCTGGCCAGGTCGTCACCCGGACGATGCTGCTCGAAGGCGTCTGGGACTACCACTTCGATCCGCAGACGAACGTGATCGATGTTCATATCAGCCGTCTGCGGGCCAAGATCGACAAAGGACACGACGAGCCGCTGCTCCAGACCGTGCGCGGCGCCGGCTATTGCCTCCGTGCCCCTGCCTAATCTGTTCCGCACGACGGCTTTTCGGCTGACCATCCTTTATCTCGCCCTGTTCGTCGCGTCGGTCGTGGCGATCCTGGGGCTGATCTACTGGTCCACGGTCGCGGTGATCGATCGCCAGGTGAACGCCACCATCGAGGCCGAAATCACCGGCCTCGCCGAGCAATACAAGGAGCGTGGGCTGGCCGGGCTGATTGATGTCGTCCGCGAGCGTTCCGGCGAGACCGGGAGCCAGGACAGCGTCTATCTGCTGTGGGATCCGGCTCGTGGACCGCTGGCCGGCAACCTCGCGGCGTGGCCGACCAAGGCCACGGCGTTGAGCGAGTGGATCAGCCTCGAGTTGATCCGCCGCGAGAATGGCGTCCAGGCATCCCACGAGATCCGCGCCCGAACCTTCGAGCTGGCCGGCGGATATCGCCTGCTTGTCGGGCGCGACATGCATGAGAAGGCGAAATTCCGCGGCCTCGTCATCGATACGCTGACCTGGTCGCTGGCGGCGACGGTCGCTCTCGGACTGCTGGGCGGCTTTTTTCTCAGCCGGCGGATCCTCGGGCGCGTGGATGATGTCACACGCACGGCCCAGAGTATCATGCAGGGGGACTTTTCGCAGCGCATCCGCCATCGCGACAGCGCCGATGAGTTTGATCGTCTGGCTGAAAGCCTGAATGCGTTGTTCGCGCAGATCGAGCGGCTGATGTCCGGCATGCGTCTGGCCACCGACAGTCTGGCTCACGACCTGCGCGGCCCGTTGACGCGGCTGCGCGGGCGGATCGAGCTGGCCCTGATTGCGCCGCCCGACGCCGCGCGGGACCGGGAGGCCCTCGTCTCGGTGCTGGGGCAGGCCGAAGCGGCGCTCACCACATTCGACAGCTTGCTGAAGATCGCCGCAGCCGAGTCGGGTATGGCCGCGGCCGAGCTCAAGCCTCTCGATCTCGGTGCTTTGGCGCGCGATGCGGCCGAGCTTTACGAACCGGTGGCGGAGGAAAAGGGGGTGCGGCTGACGGTGATGACGGACGACGGCCCGCCACCTGTCGCGGCGCAGCGCGAGCTGCTCGCGCAGGCCCTGACCAACCTGCTCGATAATGCGGTCAAATACACGCCCGCAGGCGGGCTCATTGCTGTCCGTGTCGCAGCGGACGGCGGCGGCAGTTTGCTCACGGTCGCCGACAGCGGTGCCGGCATTCCCGCCGCCGACCGCAAGCGTGTCCTGGAGCGGTTCGTCCGCCTCGAAGAGTGTCGCAGCACCCCCGGTGCCGGGCTTGGTCTCAGCCTCGTTGCTGCCGTCGCCCGTCTCCACGACGCCGCGCTCGACCTCACCGACAATGAGCCAGGCCTGAAGGTGACGTTGCGCTTTCCGCCCACGAAAGTGTCGATCACTGCGCGGGCGGCACAATAACGCCCGGCACCCAGGACAGCGCGTCAGGGCTTACATCAGGGTGCGACCGGCCCTGGCGACGGGTCCAGGGTCGGGCGAGGGCCCGTAGCCCCGCCCGGCGAGAAAGGCCAGATGTGCGCGCGTCCGCGGTGCCGACGAGCCGGACAGGCCATTGCCCACCGGGACAGCGCCATCCCCCAGCAACTCGCGCACAAGCCAGTTAAGCGCCAGTCCGTCGGCGACGTCATACCACACGTTGAGGGTCTCGATCGGCAGGGAGAGCAACGCGGCGCGATCCGTCACCTGCCTCAAGACCCGGCTCGTGCCCCAGGCAATGCCGCTGAACAGCTCCGGTACGAAATGCCGCATCCCGATCAAGGTGCA
>DAIQPV010000305.1:0-3900 GCA_036787145.1 Rhodospirillales bacterium | reverse complement strand
GGAGACGGCGCGGCTTCGTGCTGCAGGCGGCCTGACCAATCTGCGCAGCGCCTTCGTTCCGCTCCATCTGCAGGCGCCGATGCCGCCCGTGGCGTGGGCGATCGAGGATCCCGCGTCGGTAGCACACCGCCACGGTCCCCGCCTTGCCGCGCCGGAGGCGGCTTTTGCCGACAGCTTCGATCCGGCCGAGATCGAAGCGTCGCGGGGTTTTCTGTTTCGACACGGCGTAGACGGGTGGCTGCGGTATTCTGCGCCCACCGTGGCGTCGAGAGGGACCGCCTGGGCGCGTGTCTCAGCGCCGGCCCTCGTGCCGGGAGGCGGCTCGGCGCCGGTGCCGTCGGTGATCTTCACCCACGGCATCGCCATGGAGCCGGAGTTTACCGGCGACGGTCGCAATCCGTTGGGCGCTCTTGTCGCCGAAGGGGTCCGGGTCATCCGGCCAGAAGGGCCGTGGCACGGTCGCCGGCGCTCGCCTGGCAGTTATGGCGGGGAGCCGGTGCTGGCGCGCGGTCCGGGGGGCCTTCTCGACTATTTTCATGCCCATGTCATTGAACTGGGTCGCCTCATCGCCTGGGCGCGGCGGACCCGCCGCGGCCCCGTCTGCCTCGGCGGCGTGAGCCTCGGGGCCTTGACCGCGCAGCTCGCCGCTGTCGCCGCCCGGGATTGGCCGGCCGAGATGCGCCCGGACGCGTTGTTTCTCGTCGCACCTTCCAGCTCGCTGATCGCCGTCACGTTCCAGGGCAGGCTGACCGGCGGCCTCGGCGTCCCGCGGGCGATTCGCTCCGCCGGCTGGACCCGCGCCGACCTTGAACAATGGCGGGGACTGCTCGACCCGGTGGGCCAGCCTGCGGTCGCTCCGTCACGGATCGTCGTCGTTATCGGCCGCAGCGACGACGTGACGCTGACCGCCGGGGGCGAAGCGCTGGCCCGGGCCTGGCGCTTGCCGCAAGAAAACGTTTTCCGGGCGCCGGCCGGTCATTTCTCGACGTCGCTTGGCCTGTCCCGCGACCTCGCACCGTTCACAAGATTATTGCGGGTCCTTCGGAGCTAGCGAGCGCAGGCGGGTCGCATCTGTGAAAATCCACGCTATCATGGGGGGCCTGCGTCGCTGCGGGCCCGTAGCTCAATTGGTTAGAGCCGGCCGCTCATAACGGTCTGGTTGCAGGTTCGAGTCCTGCCGGGCCCACCATTCCAGCGCCGCTCTACGCTTCCCTGGGCGTCACGCGAGGAAGCGGCCCGGTCTGGAGGCGTGCACCCGTTCATGACGCACCGGCCTCAAACCGGCTGACCTCGATGCCGCCGGTTACGGCTCCGAACGTTGAAGGGTGTCGGTCAGGATTTTTCCACGATCTTGACGGCGGCATCGAGGGCCGTTGCGATCTGCTCGGACGATGCTTCGTCCAGGGCGCCGCGCCTCAGCCGAAGCCGCATCGCGGTCTTGAAGTTCTGCATCGCCCGGATCACCGGCAGAGCAACATCGCTCGGCCGATGGCCTTCGTTGGCTGCCAGACGCGCGAGAAGCTCGTCGGCGGTCCTGCGGCTGGCATCGAGGAACGAGCGTCCTTCGCCGGTGAGGCTGTAGCGCTTGCGGCCTCCGTCGTCGGTCTCGGCACGGGCGTAACCCATGTCGTCGAGCCAAGTGAGCGTCGGATAGATGACGCCGGGGCTCGGGTCGTAGCTCCCGCCGGACCGTTCCTCGATCAGCTTGATGAGTTCGTATCCGTGCCGGGGTTCCTCGGCGATCAGCGCCAAAAGAACCAGCCGCAGCTCGCCATAGTCGAACAGTCTGCCTTGGCCGCCGCGACGGGGGCCGCCGTGATGGGGGCCGCCGTGATGTTTGCGGGAATGAGGGTGGTCCGGACGCTCGTCCGAACCGCCGTGGTGGCGGCCGTTGCCGCCGCTGTGTTCGTGTCTCATGTGGAGCGATATATATCGCGATATATCTAAAATAAAGATATATCGAAACTGAAACTATCGTCACCTGCGGTCGCGGGAGGACGGCGCCCTCGACGGTCGCGCCGGCACTGCCCACCTGAGGGAGTGGCGACCCGCCAAGGAACACGGGGAAGACGCATGGCAGGCAGGATCCGCACCGGCATCGGCGGCTGGACGTATGAGCCGTGGCGCGGCGTCTTCTACCCCGAGGGCCTGCCGCGCAAGCGTGAGCTGGAGTACGCCAGCCGCAGGCTCACCTCGATCGAGATCAACGGAACCTACTATTCCACCTTCAAGCCGGCGAACTGGGCCAGTTGGCGCGAGCAAACGCCGGACGGCTTCGTCTTCTCGATCAAGGCGTCGCGCTACTGCACCCATCGCAAGGAGCTGGCGGGTGCCGGGGAGTCGGTCGCGCGCTTCCTCGGCCAGGGCCTCACCGAGCTGCGTGATCGGCTGGGCCCGATCAACTGGCAGTTCGCCGGCACCAAGAAGTTCGCACCGGACGACATCGAGGCGTTTCTCAAGCTGCTGCCGCGCGAGCTCGACGGCCTTCCCCTGCGCCACGCACTCGAAGTGCGCCACCCGTCGTTCCAAAGCCAGCAGTTCTACGAACTGGCGCGCCGGTATCATGCCGCCATCGCCTTCCTGGACGACGACGAGTTCCCGGCGATTGACGAGCAGACGGCGGATTTCACCTACGCGCGGCTGATGCGCGGCCGGGAAGAAGTGGAAACGGGCTATCCTGCGGCCGAACTGGAGGGATGGGTCGACCGTGCGCGCACCTGGGCCGGGCGCGGCGACGTCTTCGTCTATTTCATCTCGGGCGGGAAAGTCCGCGCGCCCGCGGCCGCGGAGGCGCTGACCGCTCGACTGGCCTGATCCTCGCTTCGCTTGGACTGCAGCCCGCTGGGTCAGGTTGGCCTCTCGCGCTGCTTTCCTCGTGGAACCCACTCGATCCGCGGCGGTTATCGTCGCGAACCGATGAAGAGGAGGGGCCATGAGCAAGGTTACTTATTGCGGACAGTGCGGCTGCCTGGTGGGTGCGCCGGTGAATCCGTGCCTCGGCACCGACAGCAACGGCGAGCACCGGTGGGTCACCGTTGAGCCGGGCAACGGCATTGTCTTCTGCGTGCGCTGCGGCGCCGCCGCAGGAGGTGCGACGAACCCTTGTCCCGGCACCGACAGCAACGGCTATCACTCCTGGGAAGTGCAGATCTGAACCTTCGAGAGGGATCGGCGTCGGATCACGCCAGAGCGTGGAGGGCCTCCAGCGCCCGGTCGATATCGCTGACGGTGTTGTAGAGGTGCGGGGCGAGGCGCAGCGCGCCGGCGCGGTATGCCACGTGAATGCCGGTGGCCGCCAACGCCTGCTGCAAACCGCCGGCGCGTTCGCGGTCGCGCGGCTCGACGAACACCAGCGTCGAGCGGGCCGGCCCGGCCTCAGGGCTGGTCAGCCCGCAGCGGCGGCGGTCGAGGCCATCGATCAGGCGCTGCACCAGCGCGGCGTCATGCGCCGCCGCGGCAGCAGCGCCGTGTTCCAGCAGGAGTTCAACAGACGCAGCGAACGCGTTGAAGTTGAAGAAATTTGCCGTGGCGAACACATCCCAGCGGGCGGCTCCGGCATCGCTGCGCAGCGTCAGGTCCAGGTGCTCACGGCCGAGATCATCGGCGCTCAGCATGCTCAGCCAGTAGGTTTGCTGGCAGGCGAGCCGCGCCAGCAGCTCCGGGCGGACCCAGCAGAAGCCGGTGGCGTAGGGGCCGAGCAGCCACTTCCAGCCGGTGCAGACGATCGCGTCCACCGGCGCGCTTGCCACGTCGAGGGCGCGCGCGCCGAGCGCCTGGGACACGTTGAGAATGAAGGCAATGCCGTGCTCGCGGCACAGCCGGCCGAGGGCGTCCACATCGATCGTCCAGCCGGAGAGCGAATGCACCCAGGTCACGCAGAGCAGCCGCGTCCGTGGCCCG
>DAIQPV010000304.1:0-3926 GCA_036787145.1 Rhodospirillales bacterium | reverse complement strand
CAGGTGGGTGACGACGATCGCCTTGGTGCGGGGGCTGAGGCGGCGCGCGATCGTCTCCGCCGTGACATTGCAGGTATAGGGATCGACGTCCGCGAACACCGGGATCGCGCCCTGATAAAGGATGGGCGCCAGCGCACCCATATCGGTGATCGGTGTCGTGATGATTTCGTCGCCGGGCTCGGGATCGATCGCCGCGACGGCGCAATGCACGGCAGCAGACCCGGACGCGCAGGCAATGGCATACTTTGCCCCGAGCAGCTCCGCGAACTGCTTTTCCAGCGTCGCGCAGGCCGTCCCTTTGGTGCACGTGAGGGTGCCGCTCTCGACGACCTTGATCAGCTCCTCAATCTCTTCGCGTCCGAACGATCGTCCGGATGCGTCCTGGTCTGATGGCAGTGTGATCACCGCTTCTTCAAGCATGGCCCGCTGTGTCACGAAGTTTCTCCTCTGGAACCGTCAGCGTCGGGGGCACCATTTCGGTCCGGAAAAACACCATCTGTCCCATCCACATCAGGTGTCCCCAGATCGTCTTCAGTATTTTCATCTTGGAATCGCCGAGAAGCCGCACTTCCATGACGGCCGGGCATTCGACGATGCGACCGCCCTGGGCATCCACCCTGCTCAGGATTTCCATGATGCCGACAAAGCGTTCGTTGCGAACAAAAATCTCCTTCACCGAGCTGCGCCGGTAGACCCGGAAGCAGCTCGTATAGGTATACAACTTGTGGTGGTGAAAAACTCGATAGAGCCCAGACAAACCCTTCGACAGGAGCAGGCGCCAGCCCGACAGATTGAGCACCTTGCCGTCCGGGTGGTACGGGGACGCGGTGACGATATCCACATCCTGCGTCAGCATCGGCACCATTTTGCGAAGCTGCAGCGGATCGTAAGTTCCGTCGCAGTCGATCGCGCACACCACCTCGGCGCGGCTGTTGGCGATACCGGTGAGCGTTGCCGCCGCGACCCCGCGATTGTGAGGGTGGCGGATCAACACGCAATCCGCCCGGGCTCCAAACAACTCGTTCAGCCGCTGCCACGTCTGATCCTGGCTGCCGTCGTCGACAAACACATACGAGATCTCGAACTGGTTTTGCACGCGTCCGGCAAAACTCCGAAGCGTGTTTGCCGTATAGCCGAGTGTCGCTTCCTCGTTGAAACAGGGAACAATCACCGAAATCGGCACCCTGGCGCCGATTTCGTCGGCGGCAGGCGTTTCGGAGGCCGGCGTCGGTGGCGAAACGCCTCGCGCCGCCACCGCCTCGGCCGCAGGAAGCTTCAGATAATCGCCGATACTCTCGAAAGTGTACTGCTTCAGGTAATAGCGGATGCGATCGGGCATCTCACCGAGATTTCTGTACTGCCGCACCCTGTTGAGCCTGGAGACCGCGGTGATCCGCGGCTGATCGGGGTCAAGCTCCCAAACATGAAAGTAGAAGACGAGGGGGTCGGCGACCTTCTCTTCCCAGACCGACATGGCACGGCGAATAAAGGCTTCGGGGAGCTGGCGGACAAAGTTTCCGCCCGAGACGGGCAGATAGAGCGGCCCGAGCTTCCATGTGGAGAGCGGGACCTCCCAGATGCGCCCGGCAGCGGACGTGTACTCATGGATGAAGCGGCGATGCGGCTCTCCGGTAAAGGCGAAACCGAGGGGGCGGGAGCTCGAGTCAAAGACGAACCCCTCCTCGATCAGCAGATCGAGGGCCCATCGGTCGTCCTTGCCGAAGCCGCCGCGCGGCACACGGTAGCCACGGACCGCGCGGCCTGTCGCATCCTGCAGAGCGTCGCGTGAACGCCGGAGGTCCTCCCGGAACTGGTCCTGCGTCATCTGCTGGATCGAGCGGTGGAAATAGCCTTTGCTGGCCACCTCGTGCCCGCGGCGAACCACTTCCGCAACCACATCAGGTTGGTGCTCGGCGATCCAGCCAAGGACGAAAAACGTCGCCTTCGCGCCCATCTCGTCCAGGAGATCAAGCGTCGTTTCGGTATTCCGCTGGACGCGACTCTCAAACCGATGCCAGTAGTCCGTCGGCACCACCCCGCTGACCGGCGCCACGTGGCAATAGTCTTCCAGGACAACGGTGAGGATATGCCGCCGCTGCACGGCCTCGGACTGCGATGGATCCTGGCGCATTTCAGCTGCGGCTTGGCTGACAGAGTGAGCCCCGGGGAGGGGAAGCAGAGCAAATACCCCGACGAAGCCTAAAGGTCGTTCGCGCCATTCCGGACCCGCCAACCTTTCAGTCGCTCTTTTGGCAACCCGTCTCTCGCCGCTGACAAAGCGAATCTCCCTAACACCGCCGGGCAACTTAACGGATTGCCGCCGGTCCGTAAAGCTCGTGGCGGCGGCCGCCGCATCGAGACGCCGGCGCGACGTCCGGTCCTCGGGCATTGCGCTGCCGAGGGGTGTCGATTTCCGAAAATTCCCGCGCCGCCACTCAACAGAGAGCCAGGCGCCCCCTCAGGGAAGCGGCGGTCGAAAACCGCTCAAATTTGATTGCTGGGAGCGGCGGACGCCGCGAGGAGGTTCGGGATTTCAGCGGCACGCTGGAGTTGTTTAGCTGCAAAGACCCGGCGGCAGCGGTTCAGCCAGCGCAAATGCCGCTCGCGGCGCGCGCAGCGCTCGGATGCGACGCACGCCAAGTCGATTTGCGCAACAGCGTTAATGGCACGTCCTAAAACCAGTTGGCCAAGCATTTCCGTCCCCTCCAACGTGTGCTCGTCACCGCCCTGCGGATTATTACACAGTTTTTTCCCGCCCTTGTAGGATGCGCACATTGTGCGCGCAAGTCAAGGAAAAGCGCACGTCGTGCGTAAATATGATAGTTTGATGACAGGCGAATTCGAAAAGCGCGGCAAATTCGAAAAGCGTGAGGGAGAGGGTGGTGCGATCATCGGACTTCAAGCGGTGGAGAAAATCTCTCGAGCTATCGCAAAAACAAGCCGCCGATGCGCTCGGCCTTAAGCGCCGGATGGTGCAATATTATGAAAAGGGTGAACGCGACGGCGAAAAAGTCGCCGTTCCCAAGGCGGTCCGCCTTGCCTGCTGGGCGTTGTCGGCGGGAATTGCCGACTATCATGGGCCAAACATCCCCCCGGACCAGATCCCGTCGACGCCTGCGGTGGCCAAGGATTCCGCCGGTGGTGAACCCTCCGGCCCGGTTGCGTCCGGCCCGGTGGCGTCCGAAAGGTCAAATTGATCCTCCGGTGAGTTTTGCATTTGCCGATGATGCGGGCGCCGGGGCCCGCCCATCGCAATACGAAATCGCAAGACGAATCGTGTTGCCGGCGCCCGGCCTCCCCCGGACGCCGGGGAGCTCTGTCCGGGTAAGAAAGCGCGCCCAGATTTACATCTTTGCGGCCGCTTGATAAGCAACGGCGTTAGCCGGGTTGCAGTCCCGCCCGTCCCGCACAGTTGCAAGGTTCCGTGGGTGGCAATGATGCTGAAGGTCCTGGCAGCGGTAGGCCAAGGGATCGACGCGCTGAACGAGCGCATCGGCGACGCCGTCGCCTGGCTGACGCTGGCGATGGTTCTCGTGACGTTCTGTGTGGTGGTCCTGCGCTATGTCTTCGACGTGGGATTCGTCTGGCTGCAGGAAAGCTACGTCTGGATGCACGGCATCGTCTTTATGCTGGGCGCCGGATACACGCTCCTGCATCAGGGGCACGTGCGGGTTGACATCGTCTATCGCGGGGGCTCGCCGCGGTACAAGGCCTGGATTGACCTCGGCGGCGTGCTGTTTCTGCTCTGGCCGATGCTGTTGGCGCTGTGGTGGGTCGCCTGGCCTTACGTGGCCGGCTCCTGGTCCCGTCTGGAAGCGTCACGCGAGGCCGGCGGCCTCCCCGGGCTGTTCCTGCTGAAGACCGTGCTTCTCGTTTTCTGTGTTCTTCTTGGCCTGCAAGGACTGTCGCTGGCCATCCGGTGCATC